>JARICB010000393.1 GCA_029264225.1 Nocardioides sp.
CAGTCGTACACGACCTTGGTGGAGAGCAGGATGTCTTGGAGTGAGCGGCTCCGGGAGTCAACGATCATCCAGGCAAGACCGAGCGGAAACGCGACGTAGGTGGCGGCCCGGGCCGTTGAGCGCACCCACCCGAAACGCACTCCATGTCTGTCGACCACGCGGAGACCCAGCAGTTGCGCCCCGTATGTGCGCCCCACCATCGCCCAGCTGGCGGCGAGATAGATCACCGAGAGCCCACATGCCGCAGCGGCTACCTCCGGCCAGGAAGGAGTGGGAAAGGTGAAACGGGAGGGATGCGTGACGAAGAGGGCTGCGCTGGCCGTTGCCCAGCCGAGCACCAGCATCACGTCCACTACCGCCATGTCGATCAGCGCTGCGAGTGAGCGGGTCACGGCTCCGGCCGGTTGTCCCTGGAATTCGAGTGCCGTCACGTTGTCATCCCACGACGTCGCATCAGTCGGTCCACGAGTCCCGACACTGCGCGATCCGCCTGCATTGCCTGAAGGCGCATCGTGTCGGCCGTTTCTGTGGCGACCGATCCGGATGACTCCCGGATGATCCGGGGCAGATCGACACCCTGGATAACAGCATCCGCAAGCGCGACCACGTCGACGTGGGTAAGGACCAGCCCCGTGAGATCGACCTGGGCGAGCAGGTCGTTGAGCAAACGCTCCAGATCGACCTGCTGGAGTGCCCCGACCAGGATGGCCTCGACGTCCACGACGTCCTCGATGACTCCCGCGGCGCTCGGGGTGATCGTCTCGGACAGTGAGGTGAAGGATCGGATGGTTCCGGGTCGCTCGGCCAGCCACGTCGCCGTCATCCGAGACAGCACTTCACGGGGCGTGAATCGGGTGGCGACCAGGGGTGGATCGAGCACGACGGCGACTGCAGGCGAAGTGAGTCGGACAAGACGCACGCCTACGTCGGCGGACAGATGAGCAACCCGCCAACCGACACCGATAGCTGCGTCCGCTACGGCGCCCGCCACAGCTGCTCGTCGCTCCGCCTCACCGAACTTCGTAGGGGTCGAGTCGGCAACGCTTTGTACGAGTACATCGGCAGACAACGCCAACGCTCCGAACCAGGCCCGGGCTGCGTGGTGGAGCATGGCAGCGAGGTCATCAGCGGTCAGAAGCAGCGGTGGCGGGGGCGCTACCGTCGTGATCGTGGACCGAGCGTTCATACATCACCTCCGGAGTCATCACGATTGTGTCGCAGCGGCGCCCGCCGCGACTCACCCGCGGCAGATGAGTTGATGAGGGGGAGTCCGTGCCTCTTCGATCCCACCAGAAGGAGATCAACATGATGGTCATTGCGACGGGTCGCGCCACGCCGGATCAGGTCTGGAACCAGTACCTCCGGCCCGCCACCTGGGCGCGCTGGGCGCCCCATATCTCCTCGGTCGAGTGTGATGACGAGATCATCGCGAACGGCACCATCGGACGGGTAGTCGGTCCGGGTGGTGTGGGTGTCGACTTCGAGGTGGAGGAGGTAGATCCGGTGCTGCGCAGTTGGACCTGGCGCGTCGGGCGCGGCCGCATGAGGGTCCGCCTGCGCCACGACGTCGTGCCCACCGGCGACAGCCTGACGATGGCCACCATGCGGCTGGACGGTCCGCTGGCGACCGTGCTGCAGCCCTATCGATTGCTGTCCGTTCGTGCCCAGCGCGGGCTCGTGAGCGATACTTCTTCGCCGCCTCCACCGGGGCCGAAAGAGGTCGTGGTCCGAGTACCGTTCGCCTTCTCACCCGCTCACCGTGCGGAAGCACGCATGTTCGCCGTTACGCCCGACAACTCCTGGATTGACGTGGGGCCACAGTGGCTCTTGGTGCGCTACGGACCATGGAGCCTGCTGACACCCCGCAGTAACGTCTCCGGCCACCAGATCAGTGAAGACTTCGCCTTCATCAAGACCGCCGGCCCGCCCCACCTCTCGCTCAAGGATCAGGGGGTCTCCTTCACGCCCAACGGCGCACGTGCCCTCTGCGTGCGGTTTCATGAACCGGTGGCGGCGATCGACCCCACCGGCATCCTGCGACACCCTGCTGCGACGTTTGGCGTTGCCCGACCCGAAGCTCTTGCTGCGGTGCTGGACGGTGCTCGGCCACGAACTTGATCACCCGATCGGGGTGACGTCTCCCGTCACCTTCTCGGACTTCCGTCGTTGGGCGGCGTCTGGGAGTGGCTACCCCATCGCTGCCAGATCAGGGACACCACCACGGCACCGATCAACGATCCGATCAGACCTGACGGACGCAGGTCGAGCCCGTCTCCTGAGAGCAGGCTCGCCAGCAACCCCCCGACGAACGATCCAATCAGTCCAGTAGCGAAGGCCATCGGCCAATTGATGCCGGCCATGGAGCTGCCAAGCAGCAGTTGGGCTCCGGCGCCGACGATCATGCCGAAGAGAATAAGTGCGATCAGGAGCATGAAGGTGTCCTCAGAGATAGGCGGTCGAATTGCATCGGGTGAGGCGATTGTGCTCGTACTTCTGCAGGCCCTGGTGTCACTCGCGGGCCATCGCGTCGACGCATACCGTGACTGCGAGCAGGAGCGGAACATCCTGGCCCTTGGCAATCTGGACGCCATAGGTGTCGCGGACCCGGAACCACTTCTTCGACACGCTGGCGACGGTCTCACCGTCTCGCTCGATCTCGTACTCGTGATCGAGAATGTTGCCGTGAGCCTTCAGGTTCTCGGCGCCGTCGACATCGATGACGTAGTGGTCGCGGATGCCGATCAGGCGTTTGTGCACGATGGCCTTGGTGCTTCCGCGTTCGATCGTCATCTTGTCGCGGATGGTGAGCTTCTTCTCTTGGATCTTCGAGAGTTCGTTGCCGCTCGGATCCTCGAGGATGAAGGTGTCTCGTAGCCGAAGGGCCTTACCGTTGACCTTGAAGGCCTTGTCGCCCTCATCGTCCTCGATCCAGAAGTCATCGCCGATGGCTATCAGCTTCTCTCGCATCTGAAACTTGGGGCCGTCGAGCCCCCGGTGTCGCAATCCCATCGTCGTGTCCCTTCGTTGCTGGAGTCACTGCCGTCTGCCCTGGGCTGGTCACGAGGGTGCGATGTTGCCGGGTGATCAAGGTCGATACATCACCCCTGACAGGTGAGGCTCAGGCCCGCGTCGATCAGTCGTCGGGCCGCGGGCGACTCATCCACCTCGACCACGCGAAGACGAGCCCGAGCATGACGAGTGCGAAGCACACCGCCACGATGGTGAAGAACAACCAGTTCGGCATAGGGACCACCTTTTCGCTCTGTTGCGGTCGCACCCCCGCGGCAGGGTCTGCGTCTTCGGCTTGCCGGTCGTCACCCCTGCATGGTTGACCAGATCGGGTGGTCCCTGCCTCATCCTGGGTGGATGAAGCGAGATTCATCCGCGCAGGATGATCCCGGGAGAGCGGTGACCCGCGAAGAGTGGTGTCGTACGCAACCCCTCGCACCGGAAGGTCAAGATCATGTCTGAAACACTGCCCCCCAGCGACGCCCATGCGCACGAGCGTGTGCCGATGACCCCCCAGCCAACGGCGATGACGGGATGGGTGGGCTGGATCGCTTTCGCCGGCACCATGATGATGCTCCTCGGGTCCTTCCACATCATTGAAGGTCTCGTGGCCCTGTTCCGCGACCAATACTTCTTGGTCGGCAAGTCTGGTCTCGTAGTCACTGTGGACTACACGACGTGGGGATGGGTGCACCTCATCGCCGGCATCGTGGTCTTCGGTGCGGGGATCGCCGTCTTTACCGGAACGATCTGGGCACGGGTCGTGGGAGTCCTCGTGGCCATGGTGAGTGCGATTCTCAACATCAGCTTCTTGGCCGCCTATCCGATGTGGGCAGCCATCATGATCGGCATCGACATCTTGGTGATCTGGGCGCTGATCGTCCACGGGCACGAGTTGCGGGAGTAGGTCCGTCGAGTAGGTCCACTGGACCTTCATCGAGCACACAAGAGTGGTGGTCGACCTCCCTGGGCGGCCCATGGACGCGGCGTTCGTGCGCCGCGGCGAAAGGAATCAGAGATGGCGAAGACTGACGGAGTGTTCCTGTACATCGCGACCTACCCGGACGAGGCCACGGCGCGCGCCGACTACGACACGGTGAAAGCGCTGCACGGCCTGGAGGCCATCGGTAACTTCGATGCTGCCGTAGTGACGAAGGACGACAAGGGCAAGGTGCACGTCGACAAGGATGAGACCGCGACGCGCACCGGGGCCTGGCGCGGGGTCGCCGCCGGCGCCCTGGTGGGTCTGCTCTTCCCGCCGAGCATCATCGCTTCGGCCGCTGTAGTGGGCGCTGCCGGCGGCTTTGC
>JARICB010000003.1 GCA_029264225.1 Nocardioides sp.
CTTGGCTCCCGCGATAGCGCAATACGACGTCATCATCATCGACTGCCAGCCGTCCCTGGGGTTGCTGACGGTCAACGCGCTCACGGCCTCCGACGGCGTGATCGTGCCCCTGGAGTGCGAATACTTCGCCTTGCGCGGGGTGGCGCTGCTCAAGCAGACCATCGACAAGGTGCGCGAGCGGCTCAACCCCAAGCTCGAGATCGACGGCGTCCTGGGCACCATGTTCGACGGCCGCACCCTGCACAGCCGTGAGGTGATGGCGCGCCTGGTGCAGGCCTGGGGCGACAAGGTCTTCCACACCGTCATCCGCCGGACGGTGAAGTTCTCCGACTCGACCGTGGCCGGTGAGCCGATCACCGCCTATGCCTCGGCTTCGACCGGTGCCAGCGCCTACCGTCAGCTCGCCCGGGAGGTGCTCACCCGATGGCCCGCCGAGTAAGCATGCCCACTGCCGACGAACTCTTCCGCCCGACCGTCGAGAGCCCCGAGTCCCCGTCGCGCCCCGTGCGTGCGGTGGCCGACCAGCCCGAGCCGTCGGCAGAGGAGGGCGGCAAGAAGCGTCCCAGTGGTCGGGTCCGGCACGACGAGAAGATGACCGTCTACGTCACCTCGGATGAGTTGCTCGACATCGAGCACACCCGCCTCACGCTTCGTCGCAACAACGGGCTGGCCGTCGACCGGGGCCGGCTGGTTCGCGAAGCGCTCGCGCTGGTGCTGGCCGACTTCGAGGCCAACGGTGATGACAGCGCGCTGGTACGGCGCCTGACCGAGGAGTGAGCGCCACGACGTTCACGCCCGGCGTCCCAGCCGACGGCGAGACGCCAGCCTTCGCCGTCCGGCTCGACAACTTCGAAGGCCCCTTCGACCTGTTGCTGAACCTGATCGCCAAGCACAAGCTCGACATTACCGAGGTCTCACTGTCGAGGGTGACCGACGAGTTCATCGCTCACGTCAAGATCGGCGGCAGGGCCTGGGACCTGGAGCAGACGACGTCGTTCCTGCTCGTTGCCTCCACCCTGCTCGACCTCAAGGCCGCCCGGCTGCTGCCGCAGGGCGACGTGGAGGACGAGGAGGACCTGGCCCTGCTCGAGGCGCGCGACCTGTTGTTCGCCCGGCTCATGCAATACCGGGCGTTCAAGTTGGTTGCCGGAGTGCTCGAACAGCGCCTCGCCGACGAGGCCACCCGGCACGCCCGGCACGTGGGCCTGGAGGATCGTTTCGCGACCTTGCTGCCCGAGGTGTTGATCGGCATCGGGCTCGATGAGTTCGCCCGGCTCGCAGCCAAGGCGATGGAGCCGAAGGCCGTGCTGGAGGTCTCCCTGGAGCACATCCATGCGGCCCGCGTCAGCGTCCGCGAGCAGGCCGCGCTGGTGGTCGATCGGCTTCGACGGTCGGGAACGATGACCTTCCGTGCCCTGTGCGGCGACTCACCTGACAAACTGACGACGGTGGCGCGGTTCCTTTCGCTGCTCGAGCTCTTCCGCGAGGGCGTCGTGTCCTTCGACCAGGTCACTCCGCTCGGCGAGTTGTCGGTGCGCTGGACCGGTGGCGAGGGCCACGACATCGTGATCAGCGACGAGTTCGACGGCACACCACCCGATGAGCAGGACAGCCCCGATCACAGGAGGGAGCACGACGATGAGTGACACGCAGCCCGATGAGCGAGAGAACCTCGACGTCGCCGTCGCCGACCTGCGACCTTCGCTGGAGGCCATCTTGATGGTTGCCGACCAGCCCCTCGACAAGGTGCAACTGGCCACCACCGTCGGTCATCCCACCGACGCCGTCGAGGCAGCGCTGCTCGAACTCGCGGCTGAATACACCGACCAGGGTCGTGGCTTCGAGCTGCGCAACGTGGCGGGCGGCTGGCGCTACTACACCCGTGAGGCCTACGCCGCGGTGGTGGAGGGATTCATCCTCGAGGGCCAGCAGGCCCGACTTACCCAGGCGGCCCTCGAGACGCTTGCCGTTGTTGCCTACAAGCAACCCATCAGTCGATCCCGGGTCTCGGCCATCCGCGGCGTCAGCGTCGACGGCGTGATGCGTACGTTGCTTACCCGCGGGCTGGTCGAGGAATCCGGGCAGGATGCCGAGACCGGAGCCAACCTCTATCGCACATCCACCTACTTCCTGGAGCGGATCGGGATCACCTCCATCGAGGACCTGCCCGAACTGGCTCCCTACCTGCCCGACATGGATGACCTCGAGGACGAGCTGACGCAGATGGCGGCTCCCCACCCTGTGCCCGAGCCAGCACCCGAGCAGGCCCCCCAGACCCAGCATCCTTCCCATCAGGCCCCGCACAGCGGCGAGGGCACCGAACCCGACGGCGGGACCGAGATCGCGTGAGACCCCACGACCAGCCCAACAACGATCAGCCCGCCTCGCAGCGTCCCGAGGCCGACGAGGACGGCCTGATCCGGCTCCAGAAACTGCTCGCGCAGTCCGGTGTCGCCAGCCGGCGCAAGTGTGAAGAACTGATGCTCAACGGGCACGTCGAGGTCAACGGAGACGTGGTGAGTCGCCTCGGCTCCAAGGTCGATCCGCGCACCGCCGTGATCCGCGTCGACGGCGAACTGCTGCCGCCGGTCAGCGACGAGGTCTACCTGGTGCTCAACAAGCCCAGGGGAGTCGTGTCCACGATGTCGGATCCCGAAGGTCGGCCCACTCTCAGCGACCTCGTCGCCGACCGGCCGGAACGTCTCTTCCACGTCGGACGCCTCGACACCGACACCGATGGTCTGATCATCCTTACCAACGACGGCGACTTCGCCCAACGGTTGGCCCACCCCTCGTTCGAGGTCGACAAGACCTACGTCGCCGAGGTGGAGGGCGAGGTTCACATCCGCACGATCCGCGAACTCCTCGCCGGAGTGACCCTCGACGACGGCCCGGTCACCGTCAGCCAGGCCCGCGTCATCGGCGGCGACCCGCGCAAGGACGGTCACGGCAAGTCGATCGTCGAGTTGACGATCCACGAAGGCCGCAACCGCATTGTCCGGCGCCTGCTGGAGCACGTCGGTCACCCCGTGACCCGGCTGACGCGTACGGCGATCGGTCCGTTGACGCTGGCCCGGTTGCCCTCCGGTCACTTGCGGGAGCTCACGCTCAGCGAGCTCGGCAAGCTGATGGATGCATCACGCGATTGAGTTCGCCCGGTGACGACGAGCGGGCGGGCGTCCGGTCATCGAGGGGCGCCTACTAGGCTCCTAGGCATGGCCGTACGCGCAGTCCGGGGGGCGACCCAACTGGAGACCGACACTCGGGAACACATGCTCGAACGCGTCGCGGAGATGGTCAACGACGTGCTGGCGGCCAATGACCTGGTCGTCGACGACTTCATCTCCATCATCTTCACCGCGACCAGTGACCTTCACAGTGAGTTCCCCGCCTACGCCGCACGCGAGCTCGGCTTCTCCGATGTGCCGCTGATCTGTGCCCGTGAGCTCGAGATCGAAGGATCGATGCCTCGCGTGGTCCGGCTGATGGCGCACATCGAGACCGACCTGCCCCGCGCCGACATTACCCACGTCTACCTCCACGGCGCCGCGAACCTGCGCCGAGATCTGACGCGCACCACCAGCCATGACTGAACTGGCCGGTCCGGTCGAGATCGTCGGAACCGGCCTGCTGGGCACCTCCATCGGCCTGGCCTGTCGAGCCCATGGCATCGAGGTGCTGCTGAGCGACCTCTCGGCTGAACACGTGCGCACGGCGAGCGGCCTGGGCGCCGGGCGCGCGAAGACGGCGCAGGACCGACCTCGACTCGTCATCGTCGCCGTCCCGCCCGACCACTTGGCCGACGCGGTGGTCGCCGCTCTGAGCGACACCGACGCATTCGTGACTGACGTAGGCAGCATCAAGAGCAGACCGCTGGAGCAGATTGCCGAGCGCGTCGAGCCGGCCCTGTTGGCGCGCTACGTCGGCTCGCATCCCATGGCCGGCAGCGAACGCTCGGGCCCGTTGGCTGCCAGCACCGCACTCTTCGACGGCCGACCGTGGGCCATCACTCCGCACGCGACCTCCTTGCCCGAAGCAGTTGGCGCGGTCTCAGCTCTGGTGAACCTGTGCGGTGCGGTGCCGACGACCTTGAACCCCGCCGAGCACGACCGGGCGGTGGCGCGCACCTCGCACCTGCCGCACCTCGCCGCCGTACTGGTGGCCGGTCGCCTGACCGGGGCCCCCGTCGAGCACCTGGCGTTGTCGGGTCAAGGTGTGCGTGACGTCACCCGGATCGCCGCCAGCGACCCCCAGATGTGGCAACAGATCCTGAATGCCAACGCCGCAGCCGTGACCGACCTGCTGGGCGAACTGCGCGAGCGGCTGGACACCCTGATCGACGCCGTCCGCTTCGACCAGCGCGACGTGCTGAGCGAGATCCTGCGCGCCGGCGTCGCCGGCACCGAGTCGATCCCCGGGAAGCACGGCGACCCGGGCCGGCCGATGCGCTCCGTCTTCGTTTCGGTGCCCGACCATCCGGGCGAATTGGCCCGCCTCTTCGGCGACGCCGGCGATATCGGTATCAACATCGAGGACGTCCGTATCGACCACGACCCGGGCCGCCCGGTCGGTCTGACCGAGCTGGTCGTCGACGAGACCCGCGCCGACGACCTGCTGAACTCTCTGGAATCTCGGGGTTGGACGACTCACCGGTAGGATCACGCCCCGTGAGTTCCCTTGTCGTTGCCATCGATGGACCCTCTGGCTCCGGCAAGTCCAGCACGTCGCGCGGCGTCGCAGTCCGGCTCGGGCTGCGCTACCTCGACACCGGCGCGATGTTTCGGGCCATGACCTGGTGGATGCTGAGCCACGGCGTCGATCTGAGTAACCCAGAAGCCATCGCAGCCCGTGCCAGCGAGCCCATCATCGAGTCGGGCACCGATCCCCTCGACCCGACCATTCTCGTCGACGGTGCCGACGCCGCCATCGCCATCCGTAGCGATGAGGTGAATGCGGCGGTCAGCCCCGTCAGCGCCGTTCCCGCGGTCCGGACCCGGTTGCTCCAACTTCAGCGCGCCATCATCGGCGAGGGTGGGATCGTCGTCGAAGGCCGAGACATCGGCTCCGTGGTGGCCCCCGACGCGCAGGTGAAGATCTACCTCAGCGCCGACGCCCAGGCCCGCGCCGTACGCCGCGCAGCCGAGGCCGGCGGCGATGTCGAGGCCACGCAGAAGTCGCTGCTCGCCCGCGACCGCATCGACTCCGGACGGGCCACCGCGCCGCTCACCATGGCCGATGGTGCCGCCCACATCGACCCCACGCCCTTCACCCTGGCAGAGGTGATCGACCAGGTGGTGGTGCTGGTGGAGGCGGTGTCGGACGCCCGGGGGAGCGACGCATGATCGATCTGCCCCGACCGAGCCCTCGCCATCCCCGCCGGGCCGTGCTCCGTGTTCTGCGCCCCGTGGCCTCCACCTTGGCGCGCGGCTACTGGGACGTCCACCGCCATGGTGCCGGCCGGGTGCCCGTTTCGGGTCCAGTGATCTTTGCCTCCAACCACGCCGGACTGATCGATGGTCCGCTGCTGACGATCCTGACGCCGCGGCCGGTGCATGCCCTCTCCAAGCGGGAGATGTTCACGGGCCTGCTGGGCCGCGTACTGACCTGGTGCGGCCAGATCCCGCTGGAGCGCTTCGGGGCTGATCCCGGCGCCATCAAGATGTGCCTGCGGGTGCTGGCGGACGGTGGCGCGATCGGAATCTTTCCCGAAGGCACCCGCGGTGGCGGTGACCTCGACACCTTCCACCACGGCGTGTCCTACTTGGCGATGGTTTCGGGGGCCCCCGTCGTGCCGATTACCCAGGTCGGCACCCGCCTGCCGGGTGGGCGCAGCAACTCCGTGCCGCCTCGTGGCGCGCGAATCGACTTCGCCTTCGGCGAGCCCTGGCAGACCCCGCGTCAGCCCTGGCCCCGCACGCGGGAACAGACTCTGGCAACTTCGACGTTGCTCTGGGACCACCTGCGCGAGCAACAGGCTCGCGCCCTCGCCCTGACCGGGCGCGCCCTTCCTGGGCCGCTTCGGCCCGGGGACATCGAAGACGGGCCCGACACCGGGTTCGTCGACCAAGGAGCATCATCATGACCGAGTACGACGAACCCACAGGCCCCACTCCGGTGTTGGCCGTCGTCGGCCGGCCCAACGTCGGCAAGTCCACCCTCGTCAACCGGATCATCGGTCGTCGACAGGCTGTTGTCGAGGACCGTCCCGGGGTGACCCGGGACCGCATCTCCTACGACGCGAACTGGAACGGGCGGGCCTTCACCGTCGTCGACACCGGTGGCTGGGACCCGGACGCGCGCGGACTCTTCGAACGGATCGCGGCCCAGGCCGAGGTGGCCGTCTCGCTCGCCGATGCGGTGCTCTTCGTCGTCGACGCCACGGTTGGCATTACCGACTCCGACGAAGCGGTCGTCAGGATCCTGCGCAAGTCCGGCAAGCCGGTCGTGCTGGCCGCCAACAAGGTCGATGACCAGCGCGCCGAGGCCGAGGCCTACGGCTTGTGGAACCTCGGGCTGGGCGAGCCCTTCGCGGTCTCTGCTCTGCACGGGCGCGGGTCCGGCGACATGCTCGACGCCATCTTGGCGGCGCTGCCCGAGACACCGATGGAGACCTTCGGCGAAGCGGGCGGTCCGCGGCGGATCGCGCTCGTCGGCAAGCCCAACGTCGGCAAGTCGTCACTACTCAACCAGCTGGCCGGATCGGAACGCTCGGTCGTCGACGACGTGGCCGGGACCACCGTGGACCCGGTCGACGAGCTCGTCACCATGGGTGATCGCGACTGGCGCTTCATCGACACCGCCGGAATCCGCAAGCGGGTCAAGGAGGCCTCGGGCCACGAGTTCTACGCCTCGCTGCGGACCTCCACCGCCATCGACCGGGCCGAGGTCGCCGTACTCGTCATCGACGCCGGCCAGACGGTTTCCGAGCAGGACATGCGGATCATCCAGACGATCCGCGACGCCGGGCGCGCGATGGTCCTGGCCTTCAACAAGTGGGACCTGGTCGACGACGAGCGGCGCTACTACCTCGAGCGTGAGATCGAGCGCGACCTGGTGCAGGTCCAGTGGGCGCCTCGGATCAACATCACCGCACGCACCGGCTGGCACGTCGACCGGCTGGTGCCGGCGCTCGACAAGGCCATCGAGGGCTGGGAGACCCGGGTCCCGACGGGGGCGTTGAACACGTTCCTGGGGCGCCTGGTCGGAGAGCACCCGCACCCGGTGCGCAGCGGTAAGCAGGCCAAGATCCTCTTCGCTACGCAGCCCTCGACGTCACCGCCGACGTTCATCCTGTTCACCACCGGCAAGCTGGACGCCTCCTACGAACGCTTCGTGGAGCGTCGTCTGCGTGAGCAGTTCGGCTTCGTCGGTACGCCCATCGTCATCCAGCAACGCCCGCGCGAGAAGCGCAAGCGCTGAGCCCTAGTTGGACGGCTTGGGCACCTTCACTCCGGAGCAGGTGACCTTCGGGTTGACGCCGAAGTAGTTGAGCGGGCCGGCGGCGATGGTGAGCGCGATGTTGCTGGCCTCGGCGCAGTTGGTCCGGGCGTTGGAGAAGTAATCGCGCTGGTAGGCCGCGACGACTCCGATGACGAGCCACACGACGATGAGCAGGCTGAGTAGTCGAGACATGCTCAGAATGCTAGGGCCAAGATCGGTCGTTGTCTGTACCCGACTGGTGGGGGGCCCCAGCCCAGTTCATCGCCAGCGAACCGGCTTCGGTGGATTGACGGCTCGGGTCACCGCGGCGTCCCGTTGAACGGGAGCACGAGTCCGGGGCTCAGACCTGGACGGAAGGATCCGCCAGGCACCGACATCGCGCGTCAAGGAGGCCTACGGATGACCAGCACCATCGAGGAACGTCTGAGCGCGATCGAGGCGATTGAGGCGATCAAGGTGCTCAAGCACCGCTACCTGCGCGCCTGCGACCGCAAGAACCCCGACGTCTTCCGGGAGTGCTTCGTCGCTAAGGGTGCCTCCATCGACTACGGGCCACGGATAGGTCGCTTCGAGGACGCCGACGGTATCGCTGAGGTCTTTCGCCAGATCGCGCTGCAGCGAGACGCTGGACGCCTGGTCATCTTTGACATGCACCACGCGATGCACCCCGAGATCATCATGGAGGGACCGGAGCAGGCCAGGGGCGACTGGTCGCTGCGTTTGCGGCAGGTCGACGTGCGAGCAGGCACCGAGCGGGTCAGCGCGATCGAGTACGACGACCGCTACGAGGTCGAGGACGGACAGTGGCGGATCCGGTCGTGCCACGTCAGGGTGCTCTGGACCCTCGTCCAGCCGTTGGCGGACGGTTTCGACATTGTGCACGGATTCGACGAATGACCGGCTCAGGAGTCGGGCAGGTCGCCCTCGTCACCGGTGGCAGCCGAGGGGTCGGCCGCGGTATCGCTGTTGGCCTGGCCGAGGCGGGCTGGACGGTGCACGTCTCGGGTCGTGACGTCGAGTGTCTCAACGAGACCGTCGAGCGTGTGGTGGCCGCGGGAGGCACGGGCCACGCCTGGGTCTGTGACCACTCCGACGACGAACAGGTGGAAGCTCTCGTCGCCGACGTGCACGGACACGGGGGTCGGATCGACCTGCTGGTCAACAACGCCTGGGCCGGGCCTCGGATGAACCACCACAGGCCGGAGAAGTTCTGGGAGCGACCGATCTCCGACTGGGACCAGCTGATCGGGATCGGCCTGCGGGCCCACGTCGTGGCAACCCGTATCGCCGTACCGCTGATGCTTGAGCAGGAACGCGGGTTGGTCGTCAACATCTCCTCGGTCGGCACCCGCGCCTACCTGCACTCCACGCTCTACGGGATCAGCAAGGCGGGCCTGGACAAGTTCACCCACGATGCGGCTACCGAACTGGTGGGCACAGGAGTCACCGTGCTGTCGCTGTGGCCGGGGCTTGTCCGCACCGATCAACTGTTGGCCAGTGGGGTCGAGGAGATCGCCGGAGTGCGGGTCACGGACGCCGAGACCCCAGAGCTGCAGGGCCGCGTGCTGGCGGCGGTGGCCGCCGATCGCGCCGTGGGTGACTACGCCGGTCAGGTGCTGATCACCGCCGAGACGGCTGTGCACTACGGCATCGTGGAGGTCGATGGCGGAGTGCCCGTCTCTCCGCGCCAGCTGTTCGGTGGGGGACCGGTGTTCCCGCCGCTGCCTGCACCCGGTCGGGCCAGTTCGTCGTAACGGTTGTGAAGACTGCCGGCAAGGCGCACATCCACGCATAAGGCTGATCGCTGGAGCGATGCCGTCAGGTGCCGCAGAACGTCTGGTAGGTGCCGAGATCATCAGGTGCGGGCTGGGAGTAGGGCTCCAGCCCGGGCCGTTCGTCGTACGGCGCCGCGACGACCTGCAGCAACGTGTTGCACGGCGATAGGTCACCCTCGATCGCGGCTGACAGGGCTTCCTCAACGAGGTGATTGCGCGGGATGTAGAGCGGATTGGTCCGATCCATCAGGTCGGCATCTGGTCGGTGGGACAGCCAGGTCGTGAGCCATTCGTCGAGCCCGGGAAGGTCGAGGAACTGTCCGCGGAGGCTCTCGGCATTACCGCGTGCAGCGGCGGCCAGGGCGCGGTGGGATGCGGTGTAGTCGGCGTGGTTGTCGTGCAGGAGAGCGAGCCAGGCGGTGACCAGTGAGGCGGCGACGGTGTCGTCCAGGGCATCAGCGAGGCCGAGTTTCGTGCGCATTCCTCGGCTCCACTGGGTGGTGTACTGCTGCCCGAACGCGCCGATCGATGCCGTCGCCAGCTCGACGGCCCGATCCTGGTCGGTAGCGAGGAGGGGAAGGAGACTCTCGGCAAACCGGGCCAGGTTCCACTGGGCGATGCCGGGCTGATTGCCGAAGGCGTAGCGGCCCGCATGATCGATGGAGCTGAACACGGTGGCGGGGTCGTAGGCGTCGAGGAAGGCGCAGGGGCCGTAGTCGATGGTTTCCCCGGAGATGGTCATGTTGTCGGTGTTCATGACGCCGTGGACGAATCCGACGAGCATCCATCGAGTCAGCAGCGATGCTTGCGCAGTCACCACCGCGTCGAGCAGAGCGAGCGCCGGTTGCGGGGCCTCTAGCGCCGCCGGGTGGAGGCGGGTGATCGCGTGATCGCAGAGCCGACGGAGCAGGCCGATGTCGCCCGTCTGGGCGGCGTACTGAAAGCTGCCGACCCGCAGGTGACTGCGAGCGATGCGAGCCAGCACCGCGCCGGGCAGCAGCGACTCCCTCTGCACCGCACGCCCTGTCGCCACGACTGCCAACGAGCGGGTGGTGGGGACTCCGAGTGCGTGCATCGCTTCACTGATGACGTATTCGCGCAACATCGGCCCGAGCGTTGCCAGCCCGTCGCCCCCTCGCGAGAACGGAGTGCGTCCCGACCCCTTGAGATGCAGGTCCCACCGGAGTCCGGCCGGGTCGGCGATCTCCCCGAGCAGCAGGGCGCGACCGTCCCCGAGGCGGGGGACGAAGCCACCGAACTGGTGGCCGGCGTAGGCCTGCGCCACCGGGGTCGCGCCGACCGGGACCTGAGCGCCGGTCAGCAGACCCAGGCCTTCCGGAGTCCGTAGTGACACTGGATCCATTCCCAGCGCGGTGGCCAGTGGCTCGTTGAGCACGACCAGTTGTGAGTCTGGGGGGTTCTCGGCGCTCCACGGGCTCGCCATTTCGGGCAGATCGTTCGCAAAGTTGGCCTCAAGTGCCAGGTCGACCGGGTTCGCGCTCACATCTGGAGCCTACGTTCACGCCCATCGGGGGGGTGTTGCTTCACCATGTTGAGTAGGGAAGCCGTCACTGTGCACGGCGTCGACGGTGTGCTAAGTGACTGGTTCCCTACAGAGCATGGTGA
>JARICB010000026.1 GCA_029264225.1 Nocardioides sp.
GGGTCAGGGGGTAGGGCCGGACCCCGACCCTGCAGCAGCCCGACGACGGTCACCGGCTCGAGACGAGACAGTCCCGCTAGTGCGACGTCGCTCGCAGCCGGACCACATTCGAGTACGGCGAAACCTCGCCACCTCCCAACGCTGCGATTCGGAAGGCCACACGCCCCGGTCTGACCTTGACCCGCACCGAGCGATCAGACTCGCGTGCCACCGACCGCCAACCCCGGCCGGCCTGCTTCAGCCAGACCCGCGTCGCAGCCGACTCCGGCACGGATGACCACCGCAGCCAGACCCGCCCATCCCGCAGCACCTTGCCGCGCAGATGCGGGGCGTCGAGCTTCTCCTTCACCGGCGGAGGGGCCGGTGCGGGAGGCGGAATCGGCGGCGGTGGCGGCAGCGGTGGGGCTGGTACGGGTGTCGGTTCGGGCGTAGGCGCTGGTGTCGGAGGCAAGGGATCGTGCGCACCCCGTGCGGCCGGGACACCCATCGTCACTTCGCGACCAAGACCCAACGCAGCGAGCGCTACCGACACACCCCACGCGATCTTCACCTGCCCGAGCGTCGTCGGGTGCGCCGGGTCGTAGGTGTCGACACCTTCAACGAAGACGGGCACGCCAGCGGCAACAACCCGTGACGTGGGCGTGGACAACTCCGCAGCTAACGCCGGCAGCGCCGCGTTGAACTGAGCGGCCTGAGCCTTCCACACCTGCGGCACCCCACCCAGCACCACGTCAACGGAGGGTTTCGCCGATCGCGCCTCCGCGACGAACTCACGCACCTGAGCGCCCATCCTCACGGCGCCCGACTCCGCCCAGGTGAGGTCGTTGAAGCCCAGCATCTCGACCACGACGTCGGGGTCGTGCACGCGGACCAGATCGTTGATGCGCGCAGAATCAGGGAATTTGTCTCGGTCGAGCATCGCCCACATGGACCGACCCCACTTCGCAGCGTGGTCCTGGTCGAAGGTCGGGTCGGCGTAGGTGCCGGAGTCGGTATTGGTGACGGTGTCGTGAGTAGCGCGGCCGGGCCCGACGAAGTCGACCGCGGCGCCAGTCTCTTCGAGGCCCTTCCAAGAGAAATACCGCCACGTGTAGTCGCCCGCGTCACCGATGGTGACCGAGTCGCCCACGATCAGCACCCGCGTCGGCGTCGCGCCAGCTACCGCCTGGGTGGCCCCGAGCGACACAGCGGTGATGATGATCGCCACCACCAGGGCTTGGGCCAGCGACCGAGCGGCGGTCTTCACAATGACAAGTATCGGCCTAGTGGTCGTGTTCGCACCCCTCGTTGCGAAATCCCGTCAACACAGTCACCCGATGTAGGTATGCGCTCCGCGCCGTGCAACGAAAGAACCCCTCACCTGCATGCAGGTGAGGGGCTGATTCTTGGTGGAGCCGCCTGTCAGAATCGAACTGACGACCTAGTCATTACGAGTGACTCGCTCTACCGACTGAGCTAAGGCGGCGTGTTGCCCGGGACAGGTCGGGACCTGACCTGCCGGGCAACCCCGGAAGGATACCGCCCCAGCCGCCGACGCCGAAACTCAGGCCGCGACGCGAGTCTGCGCGGTGCGACCGAAGAGGGGCAGGCCGGTCGACTGGGTGGCGCCACACCAGCAGTTGAAGGTGGCTGCGGCGTCGTCGCCAGAGCCGCTCACCCCGGTGACTTGGGACATGAAGATCAGCTGGGTGCGCTCACAGGCGGTGCAGGTGTGGGTGAACATCGGGGTCCTCCTCCGAATCAGATTGTTTGTACCCCCAGTATCTCGAAGTCGAGATAGTAGGAATAGCCGATCTTTCCGAACGATCCCCTAGGCTCAGCCTATGCTTTCACTGCACCAGCTCCGGTGCTTCCTGGCCACCTACGAGACCGGGTCGCTGACGGCGGCGGCCCAACGCCTGGGCTATGCCCAACCCAGTGTCAGCGAACAGATCCGGGCCCTGGAGAAGTCGCTCGGCGTAGAGCTCTTCAACCGGGTCGGGCGAGGCATGACGCCCACCATGTTGGCCGACGAGTTCCGCCCCCACGCGGAGCAGGTGCTCGCGGCGGAGGAGGCGGCTCGGGCCGCCGTACGCTCGGTCAAGGAGCTCGAGACGGGCACGATCCGCTTCGGCATGTTCGGCGCAGCACGGCTCTACGTCGGCGCCGGGCTGGTGGCCGCCGTCCTCGAGCGACACCCCGGTGTGCGCGTCGAGCTGATCGGGCAGAACTCCACCGACGTGCAGGAGCAGTTGCGCCGCGGCCACATCGAAGCCGCACTGATCGCCATGCCGCAGGTGCACAGCGAGGGCATGCACGTCATCCCGGTGGCTACCGACGAGCTCGTCTACATCAGCGCCGACCCCGAGGCGGTGCGTACGCCGGTCACCGCCGCTCGGCTGGCGAAGGCGCGCCTCGTCATGCCCGACACCACCTGGCGCGCCGAGGACCCGACCCGGATCGTGCTGCGGCGGATGCTGCACGAAGCCGGCGTCAACCCGATCACCCGGATCGAGGTCGAAGACGTGGAGACGGCTGTCGAGCTGGTCGGCATGGGTCTGGCCGACTCCGTCATTCCGCGTGGGGCGGCGACCCAACTGCTGCCCCGGCTGGCTCCGCGGGCCGCAATGGTGTCGCTGCGCCCCCGACAGTTCGACACCATCGCCATCGTGCACCGGGCCGGAGCCACCCTCTCCCCCGCCGCCCGGTTGATGATCGAGCTGGCGACCGCCCAGATCCAGGCGATCACGGACCCGGCGTAGGCCTCAACAGTCGGTCGGGTTGGCGGGCACGACGCCCTCGAGCAGATAGGCCTCGATCGCGGAGTCGATGCACTTGTTGCCGGCGTTGTAGGCCGTATGGCCGTCGCCGTCGCGGCGCAGCAGCACGCCCGACTCCAACTGGTCGGCGAGCGCCTCGGCCCACTTCATCGGCGTCGCCGGATCCCGCGTGGTGCCGACCACGAGAATCGGGGCGGCACCTTCGCCGCGGATCGTGATGGGCTTCTCGCTCGTACGGCCCTTCGCCGCCCGGCACCCGGTCAACGACCAGGCGAAGGACCGGCCGAAGGTCGGCGAGGCCTCCTCGAAGGCCCCGATCTCGGCCTCGACCCGGCCGAAGCCCACCCCCGAACGGTCATCGAGGCAGTTGATCGCCACGTTGGCCTCCAGGATGTTGTCGGTGAAGCCGTCGGCACCTCGGGAAGCGTAGAGATCCGCCAGCATCAACAGCGCCTTGCCCTGCCCACCGAGCGCTTCGCGCAACGCTGCACTCAGCAGGAACCAGTAGCTGCGGTCGTAGAGCGGCATCAGCACCCCCAGGTAGGCGTTGCCGATCTCCAGGTCACGCGCCCCTCCCGTGGGCAGCGGAGACGTGTCGATGTCGTCGAGGAGATCACTGACCGTGGCCAGCGCGTCGTCGAGGCTCTCACCCAGGAAGCAGGTCTCGGTGGTGTCGATGCAGTTCTGGAGGTAGGCCTCCATCGCCGTCTGGAAACCGGCGGCCTGGTCGAGACTCAACTGCCGGTTGTCGAGGGAGACGTCCAGGGCTCCATCGAGCACCAGTCGGCCGACCTTGGTCGGGAAGAGTTCGGCATAGGTCGCACCCAGCTTCGTGCCGTAGGAGGCGCCCAGGTAGGTCAGCTTCGCCTCACCCAGAGCTGCCCGCAGGACGTCGAGGTCGCGCGCCGTCTCGATCGTGGACACGTGGTTGAGAGTCTCGCCACTGAGCTGGGCACAGCCAGCCGCGAATTCACGGGAGCGGGCGGCGTACTCCTCCTCCTCCGTAGGCGTGTCGGGGGTGGGATCACCCGCCAGATAGGCATCGAGCCGGTCGTCGGCGAGGCAATCGATCGGCGCCGAGTCGCCGGTGCCGCGAGGGTCGAAGCCGACGATGTCGAAGGCGCGCAGCAACGGTTCGCGAAAGACCCGGTCGGCCGCGGCGGCGTACGTCGTGCCGGGGGCCCCCGGACCACCGGGGTTGACCACCATCGACCCGTGCCGATCACCAGCCGCCGGCACCTTCAACAAGGCCAGGTCGATCGTCGTGCCGGCCGGCTCGGAGTAGGAGAGCGGGACCTCCAGGGTCGCGCACTCGAAGTCGCCTTGGCAGGACTCCCAGTCGACCCGCTGTCCGTAGAAGGACGCCAGTTCAGCGGTAGGCGCCTCGGTGGAGCCCGGCTGCGGTGGGGCACTCGCGGAACGCCCGCTCGGGCCGTCTTCAGCGGACGAGTCGGCCAACTGCCAGACCGCGAGCCCGACCGCCACCACCGTAACCAGCACCAAGGACAAGACCGCGACGATCGCCACCAGTCGCTTCATCGAGTTGCTCCGCTGGGCAGCCGCAGAGCCACCATCATCGACTCCAGCGCCAAGGCAGGTTGCACGTTGAACTCCAGCATCTGCTCGCGGGCCGTGAAGATCGCATCGATCATCACCAGCAACTCCTCCGGCGTGGTCTGGCGCGCGATATCGGACACCTCGTCGCGCAGTTCCTCGTTGACCAGGGCACCCGCGGCCCCGACCGAACAGGCGATCGCGTCACGGTAGATCGAGGCGAGATCCATCAGACAGCGGTCGACCACGTCGAGAACCCGGCGTTTGGCGCGGGTCTTCTGGTCCTTCTCCAGCGTACTCAGTGCCGGGTTGTATTCGCGGGGACGGCGGCCGCGCTCGACCACCCCGTAGGCGACGTCGAGTTCCTTCTTCTCCCGAGCGTCGAGGTCGGCGGTGATCGACTCTGCCTCGTCCTTGGCGATCGCGTGGACGTTGGTGGCCGCGGCCATGCAGGAGCCGATCGAGGTCATCCGGGCCGGCATCTGCACGATCTCGCGGCGCCGGCGTCGGGTCTCCTCGTCGCGGGCGAGCGCCCGCGCTCGGCCGATGTGGCCCTGGCTGGCCCGGGCGGCGCTGGCGGCGAGTTCCTCACCGACATCGAGGGTGCGCACCAGGAAGTCGGCCACCGCAGCCGCGGTCGGCGTGGTGAGGGTGACGAGGCGACAGCGCGAACGAATCGTGGGCAGCACGTCTTCGGTCGTCGGGGCGCAGAGCAGCCACACGGTGCGCGGCGTCGGCTCCTCGATCGCCTTGAGGAGTGCGTTGCAGGCCGGGTCGGTAAGCCGGTCGGAGTCTTCGACGATCATGATCTGCCAGCGGTCGCCGGCCGGCGACAGCGCAGCGCGTCGGACCAGGTCGCGCACCTCGTCGACACCGATCGACAGCTTCTGGGTGCGCACCATCCGGACGTCGGCGTGGCTGCCGGTGGCCACCGTGTGGCACGACTTGCAGGTGCCGCAGCCGGTGCGCGTCTCGCACTGCAGCGCGGCCGCAAACGCGACTGCTGCATTGGAGCGACCCGACCCGGGCGGGCCGGTGAACAACCAGGCGTGGGTCATCCCGTCGCCGCCGGCGGCGCGACGCAGCGACTCGACGACGGGGCCCTGGCCGACGAGGTCGTCCCAGACGGGGCGGGCCGGCTGCACGGCGCTCATGGGAGCAACGCTCCCACGCGCTCGCGGATCGCGACCGCGATCTCCTCGACCGGCGCCCGGGCATCGAGCACCAGGTAGTGGTCGGGGTCGGCGGCTGCCAGATCGAGGAAACCGTGGCGCACTCGCTGGTGGAACTCCATCGACTGGCCCTCGATCCGGTCACGCTCCTCGAACCGGCCGAGCCCGGTCGCGGGCTCAAGGTCGAGTACGACGCTCAGGTGCGGTCGCAGGTCACCGGTGGCCCAGCGATTGATCTGCTC
>JARICB010000037.1 GCA_029264225.1 Nocardioides sp.
CGGTCAGGCCGTGGGCGGCGGTGCGGACCGCGTCCACCTGCTCGCGGAGGAAGGTCGCGAGGGCTGTGGCTTCGTCGAGTCGGGTGGGCTGGATCATGGTTGGCTCCCTTGGTTGGCGGTGCTCCCACCATCTCGCCACCTGCGGACTACTCCTGTCCGCTGTTCCTCATGCCCGGGCTCTCAATCGTCAGTTGGGTGGCGCAGTTTCTCAACTCCTCCCGGTAACTGAGGAGAGCCGTCAGGTCCGAGCCCAACGAGAGCGCGCTGGCCAGGTGGATCGCCGACTCGTCGTCGAGGCAGGGGTGCGGAAGACTCCAGGCCGCGTCGACGATCTCCGGGGACAGCGGCACGAGTGCCAGCTCGGCCAACAGGCTCAGAGCGGCGGGAACCAGGTCGGGGGCCAACTCTCGACAACGACGCAGGACCTGCACCCGGCTGAAGACACTGGTCACCAGCACCTCCTCACCGCGCGCATCGAGCCAGTCGGCCAGTGCGGACGACTCCGGCTGTTCGATCACCAGGCGACTCAAGGCCGAGGAGTCGAGGTAGATCACCATTCCTCCACCAGCAGCGGCACGTCACAGAACCGGATGTCGACGCGCAACTCACGTCGACGCCGGGTCGGAGCGATCAGGCCGTGCCGTTCGACAGCCGCATAGGTCGCCTGATCGAGGGTGCGGGCCGGGACCAACTCAGCGACCGGGCGGCCACGATCGGTCACGGTCAGGCTCTGGCCGGCAGCAACCGTGCGCAGATGCCGACTGGCATATTGCCGAAGGTCGCGAATTCCAATCTCATTCACCATTGCAATGTAGCACATCAGCTGCTACGTTGGTGTGAGTGGGGTCGAGCGCTACCGACGCAGTTGTCGGAATTCTTGGAGAAGGCCGCCATGACTCATCCGATCCTCCGGTGCACCACCGACATTGCTGCCGCGCTCGCTGGCGTGGCCGATGTCCCTGCGGCGTGGATGGATCAGGCCGACAAGCGCGCTGCCTTGCGGGCGCTTACCGTGCTGAGCTCGCGGTTGGAGGCGGTGCGGCACGCAGTGCTGGCAAACATCGACGACCTCGCCCACGACGAGGGCATGCGCGACGCTGCGACGTGGCTGGCCCACGACCAACGGCTCGATCGCAACGAGGTCGCCCGCTCGGTCCGGTTGGCCGACGCTGTGGAACGACGGTGGCCACTCCTGCGCGCGGGGTTCGCCGACGGCAGCGTCAACCGAGCGCAGGCAGCAGTGATCGCGAACGCCCTCGACGACCTGCCCGCTGGCATCGCCGACGACGTACGCCTCAAGGCCGAGGAGCACCTGGTGGCCGAAGCAGCCACGTTTGCGCCTCGGGAGCTGCGGGTGCTCGGGCGGCGGATCCTCGACGTCGTGGCCCCCGAGCTGGGCGAGCAGCACGAACGCGAGGCGCTGGAGCGCGAGGAGCGGGCAGCGCTCCGTCACACCCGGTTGGTCACCCGACGTCGCGGCGACGGCACGACCGACATCCACGTCCGGGTCTCCGATGCGGTCGCCGAGCGCCTCCTGACCACGTTGGAGGCGTTCACCTCACCGCGCCAGGGCGCCGAGGAGCGGATCCCCCATCCCCAGGCGATGGGGCAGGCCTTCGTCGCGCTGCTCGAGCGACTCGACCCGCGGCGGCTGCCGATCCACGGTGGCGACGCCACGTCGGTGATCGTCACCATCGACCTCAATGCCCTGTGCAGCGGGCTCGGCATCGCGACCGCCGGCACCACCCCGATCAGCGCGTCGGAGGCCCGCAGACTCGCGTGCACCGCGAGGCTGATTCCGGCCGTGCTGGGCGGCGACTCGGTGCCCCTCGACCTCGGTCGCAGCCGCCGACTCTTCTCCCCCGCGCAACGCAAGGCGATGGCGGTGCGTGATCGCTGCTGCCGCGGTGTCGGCTGTGACATCCCGGCCGCCTGGTGCGAGGCCCACCACGCGGCCGATCCCTGGTCTAGCGGCGGCCGGACCGACCTGGGCGACGGTGTGCTGCTGTGCAACTTCCATCACCAGCGTGCCCACGACGACTCCTACCTCCATACCCGTCTTCCCAATGGCGATCTGCGGTTCCACCGACGCAGATAGGCCGGTCGCGGTCTCGCCACTTCACTGTCGGCGCGCCATCATGGATCGTGATGGCGGCCCCAGCCATGAGTCGCCCTCAGGACCCGCCGAGCGCCCACCAGTTGTCGGGTCGGGCCACGGCTGGCGCGTCGGCGCCCTGATCGAGCAGCCGGCCCAGGCGGAACAGGTAGCCGGCGATGCCGGTGGCGCCCTGCATCCACCCGGTCCCGGGAGGGAGCAGTGGCTCCTCGTTACGGTGCTCGAGGAACTGCCACCACCGATGTGTGGCAGTGCCCTGCGCCCGGGCGAGGAGCGCGTCGGCCAGAACAATGGCGTACTCGAGATCCTCGTCGTCGTGGTCGCGCTGCCACAGATCGAGTACGACCTCACCGACACCGACGGTGCCGCAGCACCGGCCGTCGTTGTCCCAGAATCCAGGGCGCAGACGCTCAGGCACACCCGACGAACGGACTGCTCGCAGGGCCGCGCGCTGCCAGCGGCGTGGCGGATCGCCGGCGACGTAGCGGACACCGGCGAACTCCAGGGCCGCGAAGAGTTGCGAGGTGCCGGCAGCCCCGTGACACCAGCCGAACGAGATGGGCTCTTCGCCGGCGTCGAGCGGCGGGACGTAGCGCGGCACCACGAAGCCGCCATCCGTGACCTCACCCAAGGAGACCAGCCGGTTGGCTCCCTCCCGGGCCACCCGCAGCAGATCCGCCCGACCGAGCACCTGGCCGGCCACGGCCACGGCAGCGGCGATCCCGGCCTGACCGTGCGACCACCCCGGCATCTCCGTCGACGGTGTCTCGCGGAAGCGGCGCGGCACGAAGAGCCAACGAGGCCCCTCCACGGTCTCCTCGGCCTCGGCCACCAGGATCGTGGCGGCTCGGCCGACCAACTCCTCGGCACGCGGGACTCCACAGCGGTGCGCCCAGGTGGCCCCCAGCAACACCCCGGCGGTGCCCAGCGTCGCGTCGCTGATGCGGGCGTCGGGCGCGTACGCCGGCGGGCCGACCCACGGCGAGGCCCACCCGTCAGGACTTGCGAGTTCGAGCAGGCGCGCCACCACCGCCTCGGCACCCGGCTCTTCCAGGGCCAGCAGCACCGTCAGGTCACCGACGAGCCCGTCGAAGAACGACACCTCGACCGCCGCGAGGGTCGCCGCCCGCAGTTGGTCGGCGATGGCTGCAGCCAACTCCCGTTCCTCGCTGGTCCACGCTCTGGCGAGACGCACCTCGGCCAGGACGAGACCCAGCCCACCGGTGCCGCTGTGCAGACCGGTCCGGACGTCGGGAGGCGCGGGAACGTTCGACCCCGAGGCCGAAGTAGAGCAGTCGAGCGGAGTCGACTCGGGCAGCCAGGGTCCACGGTCGTCCCACTGCACCTGATCGAGCACCCACCGCCATCCGGCCTCGGCGGTGGCGACGTAGGCATGCGGATCCCTGGTCACACCTCCATCATGGCCTCGCTGCACCATGGCACGATGCGAATCATGAGAATGAGCCGGCCGACCCGACGCGTGGCGACCGCGTGCCTGGCGATGGCCTGCACAGCGACCCTGACCGTGAGCGGGTCGAGCACAACGGCCGCTGAAGCTCACGCCAACGACGGACCACGCACCTGGCGGGTCGGCCCCGAGCGGCACCTCACCACCCCCAGCGCGGCAGCGGCCGTGGCCAGCGACGGTGACACGGTGCTCATCGACGCCGGCGACTACGTCGGCGACGTCGCCACCTGGACGCAGGACGACCTCACCCTGCGCGGCGACGGCGGCCGGGCGCACCTGCGCGCTGACGGCCAGAACGCACAGGGCAAGGCGATCTGGGTGATCGCCGGCGACCGCACCACGGTCGATCGCATCGAGTTCAGCGGCGCAACGGTGCCCGATCAGAACGGCGCCGGCATCCGGCAGGAGGGCGCGGGGCTTACCCTGACCCGCAGCTGGTTCCACCACAACCAGAACGGCATCCTCGCCGGCGCCAACCCCGACAGCGACATCGTGATCCGGCGCTCCCGGTTCTTCCGCAGCGGCCTCGGAGACGGCTACACCCACAACGTCTACATCGGCACCGTCCGGTCCCTGACCGTGACCGGCAGCTACCTGTGGGGAGCCAACGTCGGCCACGAGCTCAAGTCCCGCGCCCTGCGCAACACCATCGTCGGCAACCGGATCGCCGATGGCGACGCCACTGCCAGCTATTCCATCGATCTACCCAACGGCGGCCGTTCCCTGATCGCCGGCAACGTCATCATCCAGGGACCGCACTCGGAGAACCCCGCCCTGGTCTCCTACGGCGCCGAGGGGCTGGCCAACGACTCACGGGTGCTGTGGGTCGTCAACAACACCTTTGTGAACCGTCGCTCGTCGGGCACCGTGGTGGCGCTCGCCGCGGGCAGCCGCGCCAACCTCCGCAACAACCTGATGGTCGGACCCGGCGAGCTGACCAACCTCGCGGGTGTTCGGGCCTCGGCCAACCGACGGGTAGGACTCGGGGGATTCGTCGACCCGGCCACCGACGACTTCCGGCTCCGCACCACCTCCCCCGCGATCAACCGTGGTGTCCGGGTGCCGAAGCAGTGGCGGGCTCGTTGGGAATACGTCCACCCGACCAGGCAGGTACGCCGTCCGAGCGGTGGTCGGGTCGACCTCGGCGCCTACGAGCTGCGCTGACCGAGGCTGGCGCTGACGCAAAGGTGCGTCAGGACAGGGCCAGGCCGGCGGACCAGTAGCCGTCGAGGGTAGTGGCCGAATCGAGGCCCGCAACGATGGTGGAGCGCACGACCAGGATGGCTTGGGTCTGGTTGGTGACCGGGATGGCCATACCGGTGGTTGCGCAGTTCGAGACCGATCCAGTCGCGACCATGCCGGTCAACGAAGGCGCCAGCGTGCACGTTGCTCCCGGAACGGGGGAGAACACGTTGTTCGGAGTCGATGAGGTCCAGAGCTCGACGTTGAGTCTGAGCGTGGAGCCGACCAGAGACATCGCATTGGTGTTGGTGAAGTAGGCGTCGACGCCGGTAAGGGTTCGGGCCCCCGTGATCGGCTGCGCCAGGCCAGCGACCGCGTGGTTCGTCGCGTCGGTCGCGTCGATCGCGTCGATCGTGCCGCCGGTGATGGAGACCCCGCTCACCGAGCCGGCTCCGTTGATGGGCAGCACGGCCACGGTGTTGTTGACTCCGCCGAGGACGGTCGTGACTGTCGCCACCTGGCCGCTGCTGCTCGACAACATGGTCCCGGAGCCCGAGGCTCCGGCAGGACCGGTCGCGCCAGTCGCACCGGTGGGCCCGGTCGCCCCGGTCTCCCCGACGGGCCCGACGGGCCCGGTAGCACCAGTCGCACCAGTCGCTCCGGCGGGTCCGATTCCACCCACTGCTCCAGCCGCCCCGGCCACCCCGGCCACCCCGGCCACCCCGGCCACCCATGGTGCGGCACCCCAATCCCGGATAAGTACAGTCACATCCAGAAACAGCCTCACGAGAGGCCCTACGGTCGTTCCAGCCCCGCGTTTCCCGAATATTCAGTG
>JARICB010000062.1 GCA_029264225.1 Nocardioides sp.
TCGGCCACAGCGTCGTAGACGCCGGTCCCCGGCGCCAGTTCGAGGTTCTTGAAGGCTTCGAGCAGGGCGGTGCGGTCGGGGGACGGCGCGAGAGAGGTGCCGACGTCGCCCGCGAACGCGACCATGCCGACCATGACGTCGGGTGGCGCCGAGGCAAGGAAGGCGGTGACGGCGTCGGTGGCCGCTTTGAACTTGGGTCCGCTCATGCTGTTGCTGGCATCCACGACCAGGATGGTCGAGCGAGCGATGTCCCCGCCCGCAACGGATTTCACCTTCGCGTCGATGCCCGTGCCGTCGATCTGGACACCGACATCTGCGCCGTCGACGCTGTCGCCAGGCACACCATCGACGGAGACGATCATGGAGACGACGCCGTTGGTGGATTCCACGTGATCGATGCTGATCTCGTCGGTCGCGACAGCCGGCGCTGCCCCCATCAGAGCGAGGAGGACGCCGGAGACGGCCGCCGCGGCGAACGCTCCTCGACGTGGGTTCACTTCAGGCCTGCTGAGGAGAAGACCGCCGGGTCGACGTGGACGCCGTGATCGGTGAGGTGCTCGAGGAAACGCGGACGCAGTCCCATGGACTTCAGGTGGCCCTGGAACTTGCCGTGCTCGTTGGTGCCCGCGCTGTAGTCGAAGAGGAAGACGTCCTGGGTGGTGATGATGTCGCCTTCCATCCCGACGATCTCGGTAATGGCCGTGATCCGGCGAGTGCCGTCCTTGAGGCGAGTCTGCTGGATGATCAGGTCAACGGCACTGGAGACCTGCTCACGGATGGCCCGGATCGGCAGATCCATGCCGGCCATCAGCACCATCGTTTCCAGACGCGAGAGCGCGTCGCGGGGAGTGTTGGCGTGCAGGGTCGAGATCGAGCCGTCGTGCCCGGTGTTCATCGCCTGGAGCATGTCGAGCGCGGCGGCGTCACGGATCTCACCGACGACGATCCGGTCGGGCCGCATACGCAGTGAGTTCTTGACCAGATCGCGGATCGAGACCTCACCCTTGCCCTCGATGTTGGAGGGCCGCGACTCCAGGCGCAGCACGTGGTCCTGGGACAGTCGCAACTCGGCGGCGTCCTCGATGGTGACGATCCGCTCGTCCTCCGGGATGAACGAGGACAACACGTTGAGGGTCGTGGTCTTTCCCGCTCCCGTACCGCCGGAGACCAAGATGTTCAGCCGGCCTCGGACGCATGCCTCGAGCAATTGAGCAGCCGAGCGACTGAGGGAACCGAACCGGATCAGGTCCTCGACGGTGAACGGATCCTCGGAGAACTTTCGAATCGTCAGCTTGGAACCGTCGAGCGCCAGCGGCGGGATGATCGCGTTGACGCGGCTCCCGTCGGGCAAGCGGGCATCGACCATGGGGCTCGTCTCGTCGACTCGGCGCCCGATCTTGCTGACGATCTTGTCGATGGTGCGGCGCAGGTGGCTCTCGTCGTTGAACGCTGC
Source organism: Nocardioides sp. (assembly GCA_029264225.1). Taxonomy (GTDB): domain Bacteria; phylum Actinomycetota; class Actinomycetes; order Propionibacteriales; family Nocardioidaceae; genus Nocardioides. Next base: position 1,454 of record JARICB010000062.1, read on the forward strand.
GTCGGTCTTGACCAGCTTGCCGCTGCGTTCGACGTAGATGCTGTCGAACGCATTGACCATCACCTCGGTCAGGTCGGGATCGCGTAGCAGTGGTTCGAGAGGGCCGTAGCCCAGGATGTCGTCAGCGATTTCCTGGGACATCCGTGCCCGGTCCACCGACGACATCGGTTGTTCGGCGTCGGCGAGCGAATTCTGCAGGGCGATGTGGACCTGCTGCTCCAACTCCGTCTGGGTCATGTGGGCGTCGTAGAGCTTGGGACCCAGTGCCTCGACCAGGCTGGCGTGCACGATGCGCTTGACCTCACCGAACGGATCCCGGTGAGTCTCGGGCTCGGTCACGGTGCGTGCAGCGCGGGCTGAGCTCGGAGCCGTAGTGCCGGAGTCGGCACTCGGTGCGGCATCCTGACTGGTGCGGATGCGCTGCGCGGCGGCGATGCGATCGGTGAGGCTCATGTCAGGTCCTCTTGAGCTTGAGTCGAGCACCCGAGGACTTTCGTCGCCCGGTCTTCTCGGGCTCGGTGAATTGCGCGGAGAAGGCGACGAGTGCCTTGCTGTTGGGGTGCGAGGGGTAGGCGCTGACGAGGGCCTCCCCGCGGTTCACGGCTGCCAGTACTTCGCGGCTCGACACCAGTGACGTGTCGGCCTTGAGGCCCAGGGTGGACTCGAACTCGTCGACCGACAGGCCGACCTTGCCGTCGGCACGGTTGAGGACGAACTTCCAGGTGTCTCGGGCGAAGTTGAGCAGGTCCAGGGTGACGGTAGCGAGTTTGAGCCCCTTCAGGGCCGGGATGTCGAGGGTCGCCACCAAGATGATCGTGTCGGTCCGGTCGAGCGCGGTCAGGGCGTTGTCGTCAAAGACACCCGAGGTGTCGATGACGACGAAGTCGAAGAGAGCCTTGAGCATGTCGATCATCTCGCCGATGTCGGCTGCGGTCGCGTGGTCCGGTGAGTCCAGACGTACGGGTGCGGCCACGATCGAGAGCCGCTCCGAATGTTTGGTCAGGATCGCTCGGACGGCGCTTTCGTCGATGTTGCCGTGGAAGGTGACCAGATCGTTGATCGTTCGGCTGGGCGTCAGTTGCAACATGATCGCCACGTCGCCGCTGTTCACGTCGAGATCGACCAGACACACGTTCTTGCCCAGGTCGCTGAGGGCAACAGCCATGTTGGTGGCTACCAGGCTCTTGCCGACACCACCTTTGGTGGAGAACACGGTCAGTACGCGGCCCTTGGGTGCGTCGGCTGCTGCCTGGGCAGCCGCGACGGCTGCCTGGGCCTGGGCCATGGCCGAGTCGGCCGCGGCCTGCACCTCACCTTCCAGGGTCTGAGCGATCGCGGTGGCCACCGTACGGGCGCGGTGGACGGCGGTCGTGAGACCAGCGAGGTCGCCTGCTTCCACTACTTCGCGCATGCCGCTCCGCATTGCGGTCGACAAGACATCGCTGTCGACTCGATGCCGCATCAGGATGACGCCGAGGTCGGGTCGGCTGATCCTGGCCCACTTGGCGAACGCCACAGCGATCTCAGTAGTCACCGACGGTCCGATCACCACCGCGAACTCGTTGGGGTGCTGGTCGAGGTGCTCGCTGAGGGCCTCCATGCTGGCCAGGGCGAACGAGCCGTTCAGCATCGTCTGCATAAGCGCGAGCTGACCCGCGTCAGGCTCGATGATTGCTGTCACTGCAGGCCCCCGACACCTTCGGGAATCAGGTCCTTCGCCGAGACACCTGGACCGTCGGACACCTTGGTCTGCTTGTTGAGCAGCGCGAAGGAGACGTCGGTGTTGCGGGCGGCGTAGATGACCTTCTCGGCCTCCTTCTGGTTCACCGCCAGCGTCAGGATCGTGCTGGGGACCTGCTCAACCACCTCGGCGCCCTGCTCCGTGGTCGTCGTCTTGGACGACACGCTGGTGGTGCCGACACCGATGACCGTGACCTTGGCGAGCAGGAGTCGAGTAACGGGCGGCAGTTCTTCGTCGCTGCCGTCGGGCTTGCGGATGGAAGGCTCGCCGGAGAAGAAGACGGCCACCTGCGATCCGGGGTTCACGAAGCCGGCCACCCGCTCGGGGTCAGTAAGTTCGACCGAAACGGCCAGCTTGTCGTCGGGAATCACCAAGCCGTCGCTGTCGGAGATGTCGCCGAACTTTGCACTCAGGATCTGCTCGCCCGGGTAGATCGTGCCGAGTGCCACCTTGTCGGTGATGCTGCTGGTGCTGGTCAGCGCACCCGCCACCAGATCGGTGCTACGGATCTGCTTCTTCTCGAACTTGCCGCCCTCCTGGGCTGCCATGGTGCTCTCGCCGGAATCGATGGTGGCGGAGGCGGTCAGCACCTCGACCATCTCCTGACCCGCGGTCGCGCGGGCGTCGATGCCCTTGACGTAGAGCACGATCAACATGGTGCCCAACAGGGCGATCACCAGGGCGACAATCAACAGGACGGAACGGCGAGCCATGGGCATCCCCTTCGCGGGACTGAGAAATCTGAGCTGGTCGTGTGGGAAGGCAACGACCGAGAGGCAACGCTCACGCCCCCCGGCGTCGGGAGGACTCAGATTCCTCTCCGCCGGAGAATCTAGGCTTACCTAGAACTCCATGGCGGCGAAACAGCACAAACTGCGCGACGCAAGCGCGCGCACCACCCGAAATGACTATGCGCGGACGCCTGCGCATGGCCTACTTGGGGGGTCAGGGCAGGTAGAGCGCCTCGACGTCTGCGCGGAACTCGCGCATCACCACGTTGCGCTTCAGCTTCAGGCTCGCCGTCAGATGCCCCGCCTCCTCGGTCCAGACGTCGGGAAGGATCGTGAACTTGCGGATTGCCTCGGCTCGCGACACGGCCTTGTTGGCGTCGTCGACGGCGAGCTGGACATCGGCAAGCAGGTCGGCGTCGTCCAGGTTGCTCTCCAGCGAACCGGACTTGCCCTTGGCCTCTGCCCAGGCTGGGAACGACTCGCGGTCGATGGTGACCAGTGCGGCGATGAAGGGCTGACCGTCGCCGACCACGATGCATTGGTCGACCAGGACGTGGGCGCGGAGTCGATCCTCCAGCACGGCCGGGGCGACGTTCTTGCCACCGGCCGTCACCAGGATCTCCTTCTTGCGACCGGTGATCCGGACGAATCCCTCGTCGTCGACCTCACCGACGTCGCCGGTGTGGAACCACTCGCCGTCCTCGATGACTTCGGCAGTCGCGGACTCGTTGGCCCAATAGCCGCTGAACACCTGGCCGCCGCGGAACAGGAGTTCACCGTCGTCGGCGACGCGGACTGCTGTGCCCGGCAGTGGGCGACCGACCGTTCCGATCTTCTGAGCATCTGGCAGGTTGACGGTCAGCGCGGCCGTGGTCTCGGTCAGCCCGTAGCCCTCCAGTACCGTGACGCCGATACCGCGGTAGAAGTGCCCGAGGCGTTCACCGAGCGGGGCGCCGCCGGAGACGGCATGCTCACACTTGCCGCCGAGCGCGGCGCGCAGCTTGCCGTACACAAGCTTGTCGAACACGGCGTGCTGGGCCTTGATCCGCAACGGGACGCGACCCTTGTCCAGCGCGCGTGACCAGGCGATCGCGGTGTCGGCTGCCCGGTTGAAGATCTTGCCGCGGCCGTCCGCGGTGGCGCGCTGGGAGGCGGTGTTGAAGACCTTCTCGAAGACCCGCGGCACGGCGAGGATGAACGTCGGTTGGAAGACCTCAAGGTCAGCCAACAGGTTCTTGATGTCAGCGCTGTGGCCGAGCCGGACCCGTTCCTTGATGCAGCCGACCTGGATGATCCGAGCGAACACGTGTGCCAAGGGCAGGAAGAGCAGCGTCGAGGCGCCCTTGTCGAAGAGCAGGTCGAGCTCGTCGGTGGCCACGCCGAGTTCGAACATGAAGTTGCCGTGGCTGAGTACACAGCCCTTGGGGCGACCCGTGGTGCCGCTGGTGTAGATCAAGGTCGCGATGTCATCGGGGGTCGTCGCCGAACGACGTTTCTCCAGGTCGTCGTCGCTGATGTCCTCGCCCAGCTTGCCGAGCACACCGACGGCGTTGTCGTCGATGGACCAGACATGGTTGAGCTCAGCTCCCGAGCCCGCGTCGCGTGCTTCGCGGATCCGGGCCAGGTGTTCGGCCCCCTCGGCGACAACCGCCTTCGCTGCCGAGTCCTGGAGGATCCAGCCGATCTGTTCGGCCGACGAGGTCTCGTAGACGGGCACGGTGGCGGCACCGGCGAACCAGATGGCGTAGTCGAACAGGGTCCACTCGTAGCGGGTCTTGGAGATCAGGACCACGCGGTCGCCCGCTTCGATGCCGGCGGCCATCAGGCCCTTGGCGACAGCGCTCACCTCGGCGAGGAACTGGGCGGCCGTGACATCGACCCACTCCTCCTGCCCGGAGGCGTTGATCAGGGGTCGGCTGAAGGTCACCGCGTCGGCTGCTTCACGGGCATTGCTGACGACATCGTCGGTGAGGTTGCCCACGGTCGGGATCTCGATCGTCAGGGGCGTGGCGAACTCGCGCACTCAAGGTCTCCTTCAAGGTGATGTAGCCGCAGGTTATCGCTGTTCGGGGTTCGAGGCCGAGCCGCCCTCGCTCCTGGTCCGGTAGGGTTCCGCCATGGCCGAATAGACCACCTCGTCAATCGTCATTGACGCATCGCCCGCGGCCGTGATGGCCGTGATCGCCGACTTCGACTCCTACCCCGCGTGGGCCAAGGGCGTGAAGACAGCGCGCGTCATTGCTTCCGCTGCGGATGGTCGGGCCGAGCAGGTCTTCTTCGAGTTGGATGTCTCGCCGATCAAGGATGAATACACGCTGGCTTACGAGTGGGATGCCGATCGCGAGGTCACCTGGTCATTGGTCGAGGGCAAGATGCTCAAGGCGCTCAATGGCTCCTACCGGCTCCAGGGCCTCGGCAGCGGCTCCACCGAGGTCACCTACCGACTGGCCCTCGACGTCTCCATCCCGTTGATCGGCATGCTCAAGCGCAAGGGCGAGAAGATCCTGATCGATACCGCTCTGGCCGGGCTCAAGAAGCGCGTCGAGTCGCTCTGAACGCGCGGCGTTGACGCGTGCGCATCCTCCTTCTTACTGGCAAGGGTGGCGTCGGGAAGTCGACGATCGCAGCCGGTACGGCGGCGCTTGCTGCCGCTTCCGGCCAGCGCACCCTGGTGCTGTCCACCGATGCCGCCCATTCCCTGGCTGACGCGTTCTCGGCGCCTGCGGGGCCCGAGCCGACCCAGATCGCTCCCTGTCTCTTCGTGCAGCAGGTCGATGCTCAGCTGCGCTTCGAACAGTCCTGGGTCGAGATCCAGCGCTATCTCCTGAAGGTCTTCGACGCCGCCGGTGTCGACCGGGTCGCAGCCGAGGAACTCGCCGTCATCCCGGGTGCCGAGGAGGTGCTCGCGCTGCTGGAGCTTCGCTCACATGCCCTCAGTGGCGAGTGGGACGTGATCGTGGTCGACTGCGCCCCCACGGCCGAGACGCTGCGCCTGCTCGCTCTCCCCGAGGCACTCGGCTGGTACATGGAGCGGGTCTTCCCCGTGGAGCGGCGCATCGTCAAAGCCCTCGGTCCGGTGCTCTCCAAGGCGGCCGGGGTGCCGATGCCGGAGGACTCGGTCTTCGCCGCCATACAGCGCCTGCATGCAGAGCTCGACGAGGTGCACGCCCTGCTGACTGGTCCGGAGGCCAGCGTGCGGGTGGTGCTGACACCCGAATCCGTGGTGCTCGCCGAAGCGCGACGTTCCTACACGATGCTCTCGCTCTTCGGCTATCGGGTGGACGGGGTGGTGGTGAACCGGATCTTTCCGGCCGAAGGAGCCGACTCCTGGCGCGCCGGGTGGGTGGCAGCCCAGCGTGACGTGCTCGCCCAGACCACCGACTCCTTCCCCTCCCTGGCGTTGTGGCGATCGGTCTACCGTGCGAGCGAGCCCGTCGGGGTCGAGGCGCTGCGAGAACTTGCCGCCGACATCTACGGTGCCGACGATCCGCTGGCGCTGCCCGAGGTCCGGGGCCCGTTCCGGGTCACCCGCAGCGCGTCGGGGGTCGTGCTGCACCTGGCGCTGCCCTACGTAAGACGCGAAGACGTCGATCTCGCCCGTCACGGCGACGAACTCGTTGTCAGTGTGGCGTCGTATCGTCGACTCCTCACCCTGCCCCCGGGGTTGAGCCGGCACCGGATTGCCGGGGCTCGGATGATCGAGGGGGAACTCCAGGTCAGATTCAAGGAAGAGGCGTCGTGAGCGACACCGAAGACGGCCGCAACCCGGAGGTCGGCAGCCTCGCGGAGGAGGCCGGCAAGCTGCTGGGTGCCTTGAACGGCTGGGCACGCGAACAGGGCGGCGGGCTCGGCGAGACGGTCGGGGGACTGTCCGAGCAGGCGTCGGCGGCCGCCCACGACCTCAACGACCACTTCGCCACCGGCTCCTCGGAGTGCACGGTCTGTCCGATCTGTCGCACCGTGCACGCCGTACGCCACCTGAGCCCGGACGTGAAGGCCCATCTGGCGTCGGCGGCAGCCTCGCTGATGCAGGCCGCCGCGGGAGTGCTGGCGACGGCAGCGCCGGATGACGCCGCTGGTGACGATCGGGGCGACGTCGAGCACATCGACCTGGATGAGGACGAGACTCGGTGAGCGGGCTCGCCTGCGGTATTGACGTCGGTGGCACCAAGATCGCCGGTGGAGTGGTCGACGAGCAGGGCGTCGTCATCGAGGAGCTCACGGTCGAGTCGCCCGCCGAGGACGTCGAAGCCATCGAGCAGGCAATTGCGGGTCTCGTCGACGAACTGAGATCTCGACACGAGATCACCTGCGTCGGGGTGGGCGCCGCCGGCCATGTCAGCAACACCAGATCGCAGGTCTACTTCGCCCCCAACCTGGCGTGGCGCGACCTCGATCTACAGGCTGATCTCCAAGAGCGCATCGATCTGCGTGTCGTTATCGAGAACGACGCCAACGCGGCAGCCTGGGGAGAGTTCTCCTTCGGGGCGGGGAAGGCCGTCGACGATTTCCTGCTCGTCACCGTCGGCACCGGTGTCGGCGGCGGCATCGTCCTGAACGGCACCCTGCACCGAGGCGGCTTCGGGGTCGCGGGCGAGATCGGCCACCTACGGATGGTTCCCGGTGGGATCAGGTGCGGCTGCGGCAACCTCGGGTGCCTGGAGTCCTACGGGTCGGGTACGGCGCTCGTGCGTGAGGCTCGCGCCGCCGTGCGGGCCGCCTCGAGGACCGCCGGCGATCTGTGGGAACGCGCCGGTGGTGACCCTGACGCCATCGAGGGGCAGATGATCACTGCGTCGGCCCGAGCCGGCGATCAGTTCGCCATCGACCAACTGGCCGGGATCGGGACGTGGCTCGGCGAGGGCATCGCCTCGCTGGCCGCCGTGCTCGACCCAGCGATGGTGGCGATCGGGGGTGGGGTGAGTGAGGCGGGAGAACTGCTGCTGGGACCCATCCGCACCGCCTTCGAACGAGAGCTGACCGGCCGTGGCCATCGGCCGACGGCCAGCATCACCCTGGCGGAGTTGGGCAACAAGGCCGGCCTGATCGGCGCCGCCGACCTGGCGCGCCGTCCGTGAGCATGCCTGGATCCGTGTGGATCGGTGTCGACATCGGGGGAACGAAAGTGCTCGCCGGCGTCGTTGACGAGCACGGTCGAGTCCTCCGGACCGCACGTCGCGCGACCCCCGGCCGCCGGATCGGTGTCGAGGTGATCGAGGCCGCCCTCGACGATGCGGTGTTCGAGGCCGCCGACGGTGCTCCCATCGCCGGCGTCGGTGTCGCAGCCGCGGGCTTCGTGGACGCGAGCGGCGAGCGAGTGATGTTCGCCCCGCATCTGCCCTGGCAGGGCGAGGACGTCCGGCACCGCCTCAGCGAACGCTGGGGGGCCCCCGTCAGTCTGGACAACGACGCCAACTATGCAGCGTTGGCCGAATGTACGTTTGGTGCAGCCCGAAAGGCCGGCTCGGCGATCGTGGTCACCCTGGGAACCGGTATCGGAGGAGCTCTGGTGCTCGGCGGCCACCTGGTGCGCGGCGCGAATGGCATGGCCGGGGAGTTCGGTCATATGCAGGTCGTTCCCGGTGGGCATCCGTGCGAG
>JARICB010000087.1 GCA_029264225.1 Nocardioides sp.
CCACCGGCACTGACGACCACCCGTCGCCCCGCCAGGTCGGGGGTGACCACTCCGCGGTTGAGCACGTCGAGAGCGACGTCGAAGATCTCCGCCGGGTCGGGCAGCCGACCCTTGCCGGTGTCCTTGCCGGTCAGGCGACCCTCGGCCGGCTCGATCACCACGGCACCGCGAGCGCGCAGGGTGGCGACGTTGGCCACGGTGGCCGGGTGCTCCCACATCTCGGTATGCATGGCGGGGGCGAATACGACGGGGCAGCGGGCTGTGAGCAGGGTGTTGGTGAGCAGGTCGTCGGCGAGACCGTGCGCAGCCTTGGCCATCAGGTCGGCCGTCGCGGGGGCGACCACGACCAGGTCTGCGCTCTGGCCGATCTGGACGTGTGGCACGGCGGGTACGTCGCTCCACACGTCACTGGCGACCGGCTTGCCCGAGAGGGCCTCCCAGGTCGGGGCGCCGACGAAGTTCAGCGCTGCCGCCGTGGGGACGACACTGACGTCATGGCCGGACTCGGTGAAGCGGCGCAACAGCTCACAGGCCTTGTAGGCCGCGATCCCGCCGCTGACCCCGAGGACGACGCGAGGCCGCGTCCCCTCCGGGGACACGGCCTCGACCGAGTCGGTGGTCACACGTCACTCAGCAGCGTTGAACTGCGCCTGCGCCTCGACGCGGGCAGCCGCGGCTGCGGCTTCCTCGGCGGCGAGCTCGGCGGGGTCGACATCTTCGCAGGTGAGCAGGTCTTCGTTGATCTCGCGGAGCGCGATCGACAGCGGCTTCTCCTGCACGTGGGTGTCCACGAGCGGGCCGACGTACTCGAGCAGGCCTTCGCCGAGCTGGGAGTAGTAGGCATTGATCTGGCGCGCACGCTTGGCGCTGTAAAGGACCAGCTTGTATTTGCTGTCGGTCTTGGTGAGCAGGTCGTCGATCGAGGGGTTGGTCACGCCCTCGGCGGCGATGTTGGGGGCAGCCACAGCTGAAGCCTCACAGAGTTCGTTTTGGAAAGCAGGGTGGATCGGATCAGGAGACCCGCATCAAGGCTACCAACTCGTTGGCCGCGGCGTGAACTTCGTGGTTGACCACTGTGACGTCGAACTCACTCTCGGCGGCCAGTTCGTCGCGGGCCGTGGCCAGTCGGCGCTCCCGTTCGGCCTCGGTCTCGGTGCCGCGACCGACCAGACGACGAACGAGTTCGTCCCACGAGGGCGGCTTGAGGAACACGAACAACGCGTCGGGCATCGTCTCTCGCACCTGCCGGGCGCCCTGAAGGTCGATCTCGAGCATGGCCGGATGGCCGCTGGCGAGGGCGAGCTCCACGGGGCCACGAGGCGTGCCGTAGCGGGCGGCGCCGTGCACGCGCGCCCACTCGAGCAGATCACCACGCTCGGTCATGGCGTCGAAGTCCTCATCGGAGACGAACCAGTAGTGAACGCCGTTCTCCTCACCCGGACGCGGCTTGCGGGTGGTGGCGGAGACCGAGATCCAGACCTCCGGGTGCTTACGGCGGATGTCGGCCGCGACGGTGCCCTTACCGACTGCGGTGGGTCCCGCGAGCACGATCAGGCGCGAGCGGCCGGGTGTGCTGTGGCTGGTCAAGACTGCTCGCGCGGGCCGAACTCGCGCTCCAGCGCAGCGACCTGCTTGATGCCGAGGCCACGCACACGACGGCTCTCGGCGATGTGGAGGCGCTCCATCATCTGTCTAGCCCGGACCTTGCCCAGGCCCGGCATCGACTGCAACAGCTCGACGACTCGCATCTTGGCGATCACCTCGTTGGTGCGTCCCTCGTGCAGGACGTCGACAAGAGAACCGCCGGCATTCTTCAGGCGGTTCTTCACCTCGGCCCGTTCGCGTCGCGATGCGGCCGCCTTGTCGAGCGCCGCCTGGCGCTGCTCGGGTGTGAGCTGGGGCAGAGCCACGTAATCAGGTCCTTTGTGTGCAGCGGGGCGACGTGGGCGTCACCCTAGTCAGAACGCCGACTGGTAGGCAATCGGGTCGCAGGGCGAGTGGCCTGCGGCACACATCGACCGTGCCACCGGCAACCTGAGTCATGCCTCCCCCAGCGCGGCGACGGCGTCGTTGGCACGCCGGGCTGCGTCGCGCAGCGCCCGGGTTTCGGGGCCGGCGCTCAGCACCGCGCGCGACGAGCTGGGCAGCACGTTGCGCGCTGCGGCGCCGAAGATCCGCCTCAGGTCGGCCGTCGTACCGCCCTGGGCGCCGTAGCCGGGGGCAAGGATCGGGCCGTTGAAGTCGAGTCGTTCGTCGGTGGCACCGATAGTGGCGCCGACGACCGCGCCGAAGTCGCCGAGCGGTGTCGCATCGGCGTTCCGGTCGGCGAGGTGGGCCAGCACGGTCCCGGCCACGGTCAGGTCCTGGCCCCGGGCGTGCTGAACCTCCGGGCCTTCCGGGTTGGAGGTCAGGGCGAGAACGAACACCCCGGCGTCGTGGCGCCGAGCGGTGTCGATCATTGGGTCGAGCGAGGCGAAACCCAGGTAGGGACTGGCCGTGATCGCGTCACTGGCCAGCGGCGAGGACGGGTCGAGGTAGGCGTCGGCGTAGGCCTGGCTGGTGGAGCCGATGTCGCCGCGCTTGACGTCGAGCAGCACGAGCGCACCGGCCGCGCGCGCATCGGCGATGACCCGCTCCAACACGGCCACGCCACGCGAGCCGAATCGTTCGAAGAAGGCACTCTGCGGCTTGATCACGCTCACCTCGGGGGCGATCGCCTCGACCGCGGTGCGGGCGAACCGTTCAAGCCCGGCCACGGAGTCGTCCAACCCCCATTCTCGCAGCAGCGAGGAGTGCGGGTCGATGCCCACACATAGCCGTCCGCGGGTGGTCATGGCGTGATGGAGTCGGGCGCCGAACGTCATGGCGAGTCCTCTCGAAGGTCGGTTCCCAGGTCTGCGCGCACTCTCGCAACCGTGGTCGGGTCATGCAACAGCGCGGTGCCGATCTGCACGGCGTGGGCCCCCAGTGCCAGGAAGCGGCGGGCGTCCTCGGTGCTGGCGATCCCGCCGGTGGCCACGACGGGCAGGCCGGGCAGCGCGTGACTCACCTCGGCCACGCAGCGCAGGGCGAGGGGACCGATGGCGGGGCCGCTCAGCCCACCGGGGCGACCGTCCGGCATCGCAGCGGGGACGGTGTTGCCGATCACCACGGCGGTGGCGCCGGCCTCGCTCGCCATGCGGGCGCCCTCGCTTACCCGGGAGTGGTCGGGCCGCAGCTTGGCGAGCACCGGCAGGTCGGCAGGAAATTCGCGGCGTACGGCGGCCACGACGCCTGCCGCGTGGTGCGGCTCGCGCACCTCGAACAGGTGCTCCCCCAGCTGATCGGGAGCCCCGAGGTTGAGCTCGATGCCAGCCACGCCTGGGGCACGTGCGAGGCGGCGAGCAAGCTCGGCGTACTCACCGATCGTGGCGCCGGCGATCGAGACGAACACCCGGGCCCCGGCCCGAACCAGCCAGGGCAGTTCGGTGGCGAGGAAGTGCTCAAGCCCCGGGTTGGGCAACCCGACGGCGTTGACCAGGCCGCTCGGGGTCTCGGCGACCCGCGGCATCGCTCCCCCGGTGCGTGGGTCGAGGGTGATCGAACGGGTGACGAAGGCGAGGCCGGTCAGGTCGGTATAGGCGCCTAGCTCGCGCCCGGTGCCGCCGCACCCGCTGGCCACCATGACCTGCCCCGCCTGTGTCAGCGCCTCGATCCCCGTCATGCCAGTGCCTCCCAGTGCACCCGGTCCCCGCGAATCACGGGACCCTCGACACAACCGCGCACCATCCGGGCCACGCCGTCCTCGGCGATCACCGGCACCGCGCAGCCGTGGCACAGACCGGTACCGCAGGGCATGGGAGTCTCCAGGGCGACCTGGCTCCAGGCACCGCGCTGCTCCGCGGCAGCTGCGACGGCAGCCAACGTCGACACCGGACCGGCCGCATAGACCACGTCGGCGTCGGTTCGGTCGAGCACACCGGCCACATGGGTCGCCACGTCGCCTCGCAGGCCTACCGAACCGTCGCCGGTGATGACCGTGACTGATCGGGCCGAGCGCCGCGCCTCCAGCGTCGAGAGCAGCCTGGCCTCGTCCGGAGCCGCCACCACCAGGTTGACCACGCACCCACGCTCGCGCAGCCGTTGCGCCAGCGCCAACATCGGGGCCGCACTGTGGCCCTCCCCCACCAGCACGCAGGAGACCGGCTCACGCGGGAGCGCGAACGGCCGCCCGAGCGGTCCGGTGACGTCGAGTCTGCTGCCCACGGGTCGATCGGCCAGCCAGGCTGTACCGGGTCCGGTGACGGCTACCACCACGTCGAGCGTCGGCCCGTAGGCACCGGCCTCCTTGACTCGGTGGATCCACAGGGCGCGGCGGGCCAGCCGGCCAGCGTCCACACTGACCGCGACGAAGTTGCCCGCTCGGAAGCGCTGCGGGATCTCGCCGGCGGCGATGGTCAGGTGTCGGTAGCCCCCGACCTTGCGCGTCGCCAGCACCTCGCCGGTGACGTGGAGGGGTCCGCGCTGGCCCTCGACCATCAGTGCTGGCCTCGCAGGCCACGCAGAATCGTGCGGGGCCACAGTGGACCTTCGTAGATGAAGGCCGAGTATCCCTGGAGCAGGGTGGCCCCGGCCAGGAGTCGCTCGCGGGCGTCCGCGGCCGTGGAGATGCCGCCGACGCCGATCAGGGTCAGGTCGGGCCCGACCCGGTCGCGCAGGAGGCGCATCACGTCGTTGGCTCGCCGGGTGAGCGGCCGACCGGAGAGCCCACCGGCGCCGATCGCCTCGACATCGGGGTCGGGGGTGCGCAAGCCGGAGCGGCTGATCGTGGTGTTGGTGGCGATGATCCCGTCGAGACCCAGCGCCAGCGTCAGGTCGGCCACGTCGAGCACGTCGTCGTCGCTGAGGTCGGGGGCGATCTTGACCAGCAACGGCACCCGGTCATCGGGCCGCACCTGATCTGCCCGGCGGCGTACGGCGCGCAGGAGCGGCTCGAGCTTCGCCACGGCCTGGAGGTCGCGGAGTCCGGGGGTGTTGGGCGAGCTCACGTTGACGACCAGGTAGTCGGCGTACGGCGCCAGCAGCCCGGTGCTCTTCTCGTAGTCACCGATGGCATCGGCCTCGGCCACGAGCTTGGTCTTGCCGATGTTGACGCCCAGCACCGGCCCGTCCGCCGGTCGGCCGCGAGCCGCCAACCGGCGGGCCACCACTTCGGCGCCGTCGTTGTTGAAGCCCATCCGGTTGATCACGGCTCGGTCGGCAGGCAGCCGGAAGAGTCGCGGGGTCGGGTTGCCGGGCTGTGCCTCGCCGGTGACGGTGCCGATCTCGACGTGGCCGAAACCGAGAGCCGCGAGGGCGTCGATGCCGACCGCGTTCTTGTCGAAGCCTGCGGCCAGGCCCAGCGGGTGCGGAAACCGCAGACCCATCGCCTCCACACCCTGACCGGCGGGGCGGGGCAGACGTCGCGTCACCGGGAGTGCCCGGCGGATCGCCGCGAACGCAGCGTGGTGTGCCCGCTCCGCGTCAGTCCGAGTCAGGGCGTGGTCGAAGATCAACCGGTAGGGGCCGCCCATCAGCGACCCATCAGGGCGTTCCAGTCCTGGAGGCTCCGGACGCCGATCTCTCCGGCGCTGAGGGCCTCGATCCCCTGCACGGCCGCACCGAGTCCCTGCACCGTGGTGATGCACGGGATGTTGGCGAGCACTGCGGCGGTGCGAATCTCGTAGCCGTCGAGCCGGGCCGACCCACCGGTCGAGTAGGGGGTGTTGATGACCAGTTCGATATCGCCGTCGTGGATCAGTTGGACGGTCGTCTTCTCCCCGTTCGCTCCCTCGCCCTCGTGATACTTGCGCACGGTCGTGACCTTGACGCCGTTGCGTCGCAGCACCCCGGCCGTGCCCTCGGTGGCCAGAATCTCGAAGCCACGCTCGGCCAGTACCTTGATCGGGAAGATCATGTTGCGCTTGTCGCGGTTGGCGACCGAGACGAAGATCCGGCCGCTGGTGGGCAGCGACCCGAAGGCCGCGGTCTGGGCCTTGGCGAACGCGCGACCGAAGTCGGCGTCGAAGCCCATCACCTCGCCGGTCGACTTCATCTCCGGTCCCAGCACGGTGTCGACGTTGCGACCCTCAGCAGTCTTGAACCGGTTGAAGGGCAGCACCGCCTCCTTGACCGCGATCGGCGCGGTGGAGGGCAGGTCGCCACCGTCGTGCTCGGGCAGGATGCCCGCAGCGCGCAGGTCTGCGATAGACTCACCGAGCATGACCCGGGCGGCTGCCTTGGCCAGCGGCACACCGGTCGCCTTGGAGACGAACGGCACCGTCCGCGACACGCGCGGGTTGGCCTCCAGCACGTAGAGCACGTCAGAACCGAGGGCGAACTGGATGTTGAGCAGCCCACGCACACCGACGCCGCGGGCGATGGCTGCGGTGGCCTCCCGGATCCGGGAGATCTCGGTCGTGCCCAGGGTGATCGGCGGCAGCGCGCAGGACGAGTCACCGGAGTGGATACCGGCCTCCTCGATGTGCTCCATCACGCCACCGAGGAACAGGTCCACCCCGTCGAAGATGGCGGCGCCATCGATCTCGACGGCATCGTCGATGAAGCGGTCGACCAGCACTGGGTGATCGGGGCTGATGTCGGTTGCCCGCTCGATGTAGGAGCGCAGCCGGTCGTCGTCGTAGACGATCTCCATCCCACGCCCGCCCAGCACGTAGGAGGGGCGGACCAGGACCGGGTAGCCGATGCCTTCGGCGATCCGCTTCGCGTCGGCGTAGGACGTCGCCATGCCGTGCTTGGGAGCAGGGAGCCCGGCGTCGAGCAGCACCTTGCCGAACGCACCGCGCTCCTCGGCCAGGTGGATGGCCTCTGGACTGGTGCCGACGATCTTCACCCCGGCGTCGGCGAGCCCCTGGGCCAGACCGAGGGGGGTTTGACCACCGAGCTGGCATATGACGCCGGCGATCGGTCCGGCCTGCTGCTCGGCGTGGACGATCTCGAGCACGTCTTCGAGGGTGAGCGGCTCGAAGTAGAGCCGGTCGCTGGTGTCGTAGTCGGTAGAGACCGTCTCGGGGTTGCAGTTGACCATGATCGTCTCGTAGCCGGCTTCGCTCAGCGCGAGCGAGGCATGCACGCACGAGTAGTCGAACTCGATGCCCTGACCGATCCGGTTGGGGCCACTCCCGAGAATGATGACCGCTTCCTTGCCCTCGGCGCGGGGGGCGACCTCGGTCTCCTCGTCGTAGGAGGAGTAGAAGTAGGGGGTCTCGGCCGCGAACTCGGCCGCACAGGTGTCGACGGTCTTGTAGACCGGCCGGAGGCCGAGCGCCTGCCGCACTCCGGGGACCACGTCTTCGCGCATCCCGCGGATGCCGGCGATCTGGGCGTCGGAGAAGCCATGTCGCTTCGCCAGCCGCAGCACCTCGAGGTCCAGCTTGGAAGCCTCGGCGATCTCGTCGGCGACCTCCTTGATCAAGAACAGCTGGTCGATGAACCACGGGTCGATCGCCGTAGCGTCGAAGACCTGCTCGGGGGTAGCTCCGGCCCGGATCGCGTCCATCACGGTGCGCAGGCGGCCGCCGGTGGGCGTGCGTGAGGCCTCCAGCAGTGCGGCAGCGTCACCGGTGGGCTCGGCGAAGTCGAAGACCGCGCTCTTGCTCTCCAGGGAGCGCAGCGCCTTCTGCAGCGACTCGGTGAAGTTGCGGCCGATGGCCATGGCCTCCCCGACGCTCTTCATGTGCGTGGTCAGAGTCTGGTCGGCACCGGGGAACTTCTCGAACGCGAACCTGGGCACCTTGGTGACGACGTAGTCGAGGGTCGGCTCGAAGCTGGCCGGCGTGACGAGGGTGATGTCGTTGCGGATCTCGTCGAGGGTGTAGCCGATGGCGACCTTGGCTGCGATCTTGGCGATCGGGAAGCCGGTGGCCTTGGAGGCGAGGGCGCTGGAGCGCGAGACGCGTGGGTTCATCTCGATCACGATCAACCGGCCGTCGGCCGGGTTGACGGCGTATTGGATGTTGCAGCCGCCGGTGTCGACGCCGACGCTGCGGATGATGGCGATCGAGAGGTCGCGCATCTTCTGGTATTCACGATCGGTCAGGGTCATGGCCGGCGCGACGGTGATGGAGTCGCCGGTGTGCACGCCCATCGGGTCGAGGTTCTCGATCGAGCAGATGATCACTACGTTGTCTGCGGTGTCGCGCATGACCTCGAGCTCGTATTCCTTCCATCCGATGATCGACTCCTCCAGGAGTACTTCGGTGGTAGGACTGGCCGCGAGGCCGGAGCCGCCGATGCGGCGCAGATCGGCCTCGTCGTAGGCCATTCCGGAGCCGGTGCCGCCCATGGTGAAGGAGGGGCGCACCACCATGGGGTAGCCGAGAACGTCGGCTGCATCCAGGAGGTCATCGATCGAGTGGCAGATGACGCTGCGCGCACTCTCGCCGCCGAGCTCGGCGACGATCTTCTTGAAGACATCCCGGTTCTCACCGCGGTCGATTGCCTCGATGCTGGCGCCGATGAGCTCCACGCCGTACTTCTCCAGGATGCCCTGGGCGTCGAGGTCCATCGCGCAGTTGAGTGCGGTCTGGCCGCCCAGCGTCGCGAGCAGTGCGTCGGGGCGTTCCTTGGCGATCACCTTCTCGACATACTCGGCCGTGATCGGCTCGATGTAGGTCGCGTCGGCGAACTCCGGGTCGGTCATGATCGTGGCCGGGTTGGAGTTGACCAGGATGACCCGGATGCCCTCGTCCTTGAGCACCCGACAGGCCTGGGTGCCCGAGTAGTCGAACTCGCATGCCTGGCCGATGATGATCGGCCCGGAGCCGATGACGAGGACGGATTTGATGTCGTCGCGTTTGGGCATCAGTCTCGGCCTTCCATCAGCTGCACGAATCGGTCGAAGAGGTAGGCAGCGTCGTGCGGTCCGGCCGCCGCCTCGGGGTGGTACTGCACGGAGAAGCTCCTGAGGTTGCCGTCGTCATCGCGAAGTTCGAGCCCCTCGACGACATCGTCGTTGAGGCACACATGGCTGACCGTGGCCCGGCCGTACGGCGTCGAGACACCATCGCCGAGCGGGACTCCATCCGGCCATTGCACGGCGAACCCGTGATTGTGGGCGGTGACCTCGACCTTCCCGGTGGTGCGATCCAGCACCGGCTGGTTGATTCCGCGGTGGCCGTACTTGAGCTTGTAGGTGCCGAAGCCGAGAGCGCGGCCGAAGAGCTGGTTGCCGAAGCAGATACCGAAGTAGGGCAGTCCGCGTTCGAGGGCAGCCCTAAGCAGCTCGACCTGCCCGGTGCTGGCGGCGGGGTCGCCGGGGCCGTTGGAGAAGAACAGCGCATCCGGGCTGACCGCCAGCACGTCCTGGATCGAGGCGGTCGCAGGAAGAACGTGCACCTCGATGCCGCGCTCGCTCATCATCCGCGGAGTGTTGGCCTGGATGCCGAGGTCGATGGACGCAACCGTGAACCGGCGCTCCCCCACGGCCGGGACGACGTAGGCCTGCGAGGTCGACACGCCCTCGCTGAGGTTGGCGCCGGTCATCTCGGTGGACTCGAGCACCCGCTTCAGCAGTGCCCCGGGGTCGGTCTCGATGGTGGAGATGGCGACCCGCATGGCGCCGCGCTCCCGCAGGTGCCGGGTCAGGGCGCGGGTATCGACGCCTGCGATGCCCACCACTCCCTGCTCGCGCAACTCCTCATCGAGGCTGCGCTGCGAGCGCCAGTTGGACGCCACCCTGGCCGGGTCTCGCACGACGTAACCCGCGACCCAGATCCGGTCTGACTCGCGGTCCTCGTCATTCATGCCGGTATTGCCGACATGCGGAGCCGTCATCACGACGACCTGACGGTGGTAGCTGGGATCGGTGAGCGTCTCCTGGTAGCCGGTCATACCGGTGGAGAAAACTGCTTCGCCGAAGGTCTCCCCAGCGGCACCGAACGAGCTGCCGCTGAAGGAACGGCCGTCCTCAAGGACAAGAAGTGCGGGTAGTGCGGGCGCGCGTGATGACAACGCCGGACCTCCTTCTCCGCCTCACAGGACGGATCGTTAAAGGATGAAACTGCATCGCTGACCCTATCAGCGCGCAGCGGGTGACCTCGCCGTGGACGGGCTCGTCTCATCTACCCTCGACCTGTGCACGAGCTCACCCGCGAGCGGGCGCGACGGATCGCGGTCCGCGCCCAACTTCTCGACAGGCAGCACCCCCATGGCCTGCTCGAGCTGGTCCGGCACCTGACGCTGCTTCAGGTCGAACCGACCGCGGCCGTGGCTCCGAGCGCGCACGTAGTGGCGTGGTCGCGACTGGGAGCGACCTATCGGCCCGAAGAACTCGGCGAACTGCTCGCCGACGGTTCGCTCGTGGAGCTGGATTCCAGGCTGCGCCCGGCCGAGGACCTGACGCTCTATCGCGCCGAGATGGCCATCTGGCCCGGCGCCGGGGAGCTCAAGGACTGGCAGGCGTCCCTGGCCAACTGGGTAGCAGCCAACGACGACACCCGGCGCGACATCCTGTCCCAGCTCCACGACGAGGGACCATGCACCACACGCCAGCTGCCGGACACCACGTTGGTGCCGTGGCAGTCGAGTGGCTGGAACAACGACCGCAACGTGCGCCGCCTCCTCGACCTGCTGGTGCAGCGAGGCGAGGTCGCGGTGGCCGGGATGGCTGGCCGCGACAAGCTGTGGGACCTGGCTGAGCGCGTCTACCCAGAAGCGCTGCCCGTGCCCTTGACCGAAGCCTTCCGAAGACGAGGCGAGCGTCGGCTGCGTTCGCTCGGCCTGGCCAGGAGCCGGGCCGCGATCGCGCCCGCCGAACCCAATGACGTCGGAGACGTCGGGGAGGAGGCCGTGATCGAGGGCGTCCGTGGCCGGTGGCGCGTCGATCCCTGCTACCTCGACGACGACGACTTCCAGGGCCGGGTTGTCCTGCTCTCTCCGCTCGACCGACTGGTCTTCGACCGTAAGCGGATGGTGGAGCTGTTCGAGTTCGACTATCAGCTGGAGATGTACAAGCCGAAGGCCAGCCGTCGCTTCGGCTACTGGGCGTTGCCGATCCTCTACGGCGACCGGCTGGTCGGCAAGCTCGACGCGAGTGCCGACCAGGACGCCGGCGTGCTCCGGGTGAACGCGGTGCACGAGGA
>JARICB010000118.1 GCA_029264225.1 Nocardioides sp.
GCATCGCGCGGCGGGCGAAGATACGGGCGACCAACGGGTCGTCGATCTGTACGGCGGCCAAGGAGGTCGCGGCCATGGCGAAGGCGGCGAAGATCTCCCCTGAGTTCGGGTTGAGCGCCCCCCCGAGATAGAGCGTCATCGGCGACAGCGCCACGACGCAGCCGGTCAGGGCGAGCCCACGGCGACGGACCCGCATCGCGGCGCCGATACCCCAGGCAAGGAACAGGGCAGCGATGGCGATCGCGGCTGCGCGATTGGCGGCCATCGACCACTCGACCGGCACCAGGTTGGAAGGCCAGCCCGTTGCCAAGTAGTAGGTAGGGATGTTGCGTCCGGCCGGGTTGAGGATCTCGCCCAACTCCGTGCTGGACCCGACCGGAGCCAAACACGACGCGGGCACATCCATCTGGAATGCCGTGCAGGCGGTCGTGTTCAGGCTCTCGAGGATGCCCTGAGGCACCTTGACGAGGGCGTTCGAGGTGACGCCGGACCCGAACTCGCTGGTGCGCTCGGGCCAGAACTCGCCATGGCCGACCGAGTAGGCCATGGTCTCGTGCGCGGGGGCATCGGGAGTCGTCCACTGGGGCGTGGCTATCGACCAGAGGGAGAGCAGGATGAGCCCGACCACGAACAGGCCGAGTGTCTCGAACCGGACCTGACGTCGTGAGACGGTTGGCAGTGTTGGTTCAGACATCACACGCCGGCCCGGACGACGGCGTTGACTCCAGCCACGATCCGATCGAGGTCGGCCTGACCCAACGACGGGTGGACGGGCAGCGAGATGACCTCAGCCGCGGCCTGTCGCGTCACAGGGAGGTCACCCGCGGGGGCGAAGTGGCGCAGCGAGGCGAGTTCGTGGTTGGGGATCGGGTAGTAGACGCCGGTGCCTACCTGGTGCTCCTCGCGCAGAGCCGTGACGATCCGGTCGCGCTCGCCGGCAGCGACGCGGATCGTGTACTGGTGGTAGACGTGGGTGGCGGCGTCCGCGACCGGCGGTACCTGCACCCCGTCGAGGTGTTGGTCGAAGAAGGCGGCATTGGCACGACGCTGCTCGGTCCAGGCCTCTACCTTGCCCAGTTGCACCCGACCGATGGCAGCGTGGATGTCGCTCATCCGAGCGTTGAAACCGATCACCTCGTTGGCGTACTGCTTCTCCATGCCCTGATTGCGCAGCAGCCGCATGGTGCGAGCGATCTCCTCGGTGGCGCAGGCCACCATGCCGCCCTCACCCGAGGTCATGTTCTTGGTGGGGTAGAGGCTGAACATGGCGAAGTCGCCGAAGGTGCCGACGGGGGAGCCGCGCCATGTCGCCAGATGGGCTTGGGCGGCATCCTCGAAGACGCTGATACCGGCTTCCGCGGCGACCGCGCCGATGGCGTCCATGTCGGCCGGGTGCCCGTAGAGGTGGACGGGCATGACGGCGGCAGTCCGGTCGGTGATGCTCGCGCGGACGCTGTCGGCGTCGAGGCAGAAGTGGTCGGCTTCGATGTCGGCGAAGACGGGGGTGGCTCCGGTGAGTGCCACCGAGTTGGCCGTGGCTGCAAAGGTGAAGGACGGCACGATCACCTCATCGCCCGGGCCGATACCGGCGGCCAGCAGGCCCAGGTGCAGGGCTGAGGTGCCGGAATTCACGGCGACGCAGGTGCGTCCGGCGGTGGCGACCGTGGCGAATTCGCTCTCGAAGGCGGCGACCTCGGGGCCCTGAGCGATCATGCCGGAGCGCATGACGCGGTCGACGGCTGCGCGTTCCTCGTCGCCGATGATCGGCTTGGCGGGGGGGATGAACTCGGCGGTCATGGGTTTTCCTCGTCGTCGATCGGTCAGTCGGTGGTGGGCAGTCAGCGGTGTGAGCGGTCGAGCCACGCGTCGACGGGTGCGCGTACGGCGGTGGTGAGGGCACTGGTGTCTGTCGAATCGCCCAGGAGGATGGCCTTGAGGGCCTCCTGCTCGACTGCTGTGACCGCGAGCTTGTCGAGCCTGAAGGAGTTGAGACGCGTGGGCCGGGCCGGCACCCCCATGCTCACGACGAAGGGTGGAAGGTCGGTCGTGACCGCTGCCTGCATGCCGATCATGGCCCCCGCCGGCACCGTACGACGCTGGTGGATCACAGCACCAAGGCCGATGTTGGCACCGTCGTCGATGGTGACGTGCCCGGCGGCTACGGCGTGGCCGGACATGGTGACCTCGTTGCCGACGCAGGCATCGTGGTTGAGGTGGACGTGGCCCATGAAGTAGCCGTCATCACCTACCGACGACTCGCTGACCCAGCCGGCGTTGACCGCGACGAACTCCTTGAAGACATTGCGCGAGCCGATCGTGACCCCGAAGCGGTCGTCGTGGTCCTCCCACGAGGCGCTGAGCTCGTGTCCGCGGACCTCCGGCCCGCCGCCGATGGAGACGTGGGCCGCCACGAAGTTGTCGTCGCCCAGGACGACCGCACCCTGCAGTACGCAGTAGGGGCCGATCACGTTGTTCGAGCCGAGCTCGACCTGGGGGCCGAGGATCGCCGTGGGATGGATGCGGTTGGTCATCGGCGCTCAGCGGCGTACTTCGCCCGAGGCGAGCACGTCACGTAGCTGGGTAGCGACCCAGTCGAGGTCATCCTCGACCAGGTTGGCGTGCATGGGCAGCGCCAACTGCGTGCGGAACAGTCGGGCCGAGACGGGACAGTCCTGCTGTGCTCCGTAGACGGGCTGTAGGTGGCTGGCGTAGGTACCGAAGTTGCTTCCGACACCGCGCTCGCGCAGGGCCATCACGACCTTGTCGCGGTCGACGTCATCGGCAGTGGTCACCAGGTAGGACTGCCAAGGATGGGTACGGTCCTCGAGCACCACCGGAAGGTGGATGCCGTCCAGATCAGCGAGTCGTTCGCCATAGCCCCGGGCGGCCGTCGAGCGGTTGGCCACCAGGTCGGGGAGTCGTTGCAGTTGGACCCGCATGATGGCGGCCTGCACGTCGGAGAGTCGGTAGTTGTAGCCGATCTCTGCGAACGAGGGAACCGCCAGGCTGGTCGAACCTTCGCGGCTGACCGCGGGAGCGATGCCGTAGGTGTGCAGTTTGCGAGCCCGCTCCATCAGGGCATCGTCACTGCCTACCAACGCACCACCTTCACCGCTCGTGATGCCCTTGCGGCCGTGGAAGCTGAAGGTCGCCAGGTCGGCGAGGCTTCCGGCCGGGCGACCCCGGTAGAAGGCGCCGGCAGAGCAGGCGGCGTCCTCGACCAGCCACAACGAATTCTTGTCGGCGATCAGGCGAAGCTCGTCGTAGTCGGCCGGCTGTCCGACGAGGTCGACCGCGATGATCCCCACCGTGCGCGGTGTGATCAACGCCTCCACCGAGGCGGTGTCGATCGTGCCGATGTCGGCGCGCACGTCGGCGAAGACGGGACTCGCACCGGTCCACACGACGGCGTGACCGGTGGCGGGGAAGGTGTAGTCGGCAACGATGACTTCGTCGCCGGGCCCGGCGCCGAGCACCTGGATCGCCAGGTGCAGGGCGGAGCCGCAGTTGGAGGTCGACAATGCGTGGGAGGTGCCCATCGCGGCGGCGAACTCCTGCTCGAAGGCTACGCAGGTGGGGCCAGCGCCTGAGACCCAACCGGACTCGAACACGGCCCTGATCGCCTCGATCTCGGGCTCACCCAGGGTCGGTTGGCCGAGGGCGACGGTGCGGGTCTTGGCTGTGGCCACGCTGGACTCTTCCTCTGGCTGAAATGTCGCGGATCACGTTAGCCGAGACTCAGGGGTATCCCGTAATGACCAGGACTCAGCGAGTAGTCCGGGAGAAGGCGTGTCGGGCCAGGTCGCGCAACGCTCGCAGCGAGCGCGCTCGCAGTGCGCCGGGCATCATCGTCACCGCGTGCAGCCGCGAGATCCAGCGTCTCTCAGCGGCCCGCGCGGCGCCCGGCCAGCCGTGGTGTCGCATCCGTTGGGCGGTCTCGGCGAAGAACCGACGATCCTCGACGAATCGGTCTCCGGTCTCCAGACCCAGCGACGAGGCACTCTGGGCGTGTCGGCGGTAGGAGAAGCACACGGTGGGGTCCACGACCAGACGGGAGCCGCCAAGCACTAGATCGAGCACGAGGGCCAGATCGAGCACGGTCGGAAGGTCCTCACGGAAACGCACCCGCCGAAGCGATTCGGCAGTGAAGACCAGCGAAGGCCAGTAGAGCCAGTTGCCGCGCAGCAGGCTCGTGGCGAGTTCCTGGCCGGCAAGCACCCGGGCGCCATCGCCGGGGGGCATCAGACGGCGTTTGATCTGCTCGGTGAGACTGTCGCTCGGCGCTCCGATGTCGTCGATGACGTCGACGCCGACCTGGATGATGTCGACGTCCGGATGCTGCTCGAAGAGGCGCCACACGTGGGCGACGTATGAGGGATGCAACAGATCGTCGCAGCCGAGGAACGACACCAACCGGCCGCTCGCGAGCTGCCTGGCCTTCTCGAAGTTGTCTGCCACACCGAGGTTGTGGTCGTTTCGCAGGAACACGATCCGGTCATCGGGGTGGTTGTCCCACGTGTGCTGGGCGACTCGGGTCGGATAGGCGTCGTCGATGATGGTGACGCGCCAGCGCGCATCGCTTTGAGCGAGCACGCTGCGCATGGTCTGGTCCAGCAGGGCCGGCTCACCCCAGTAGGTGATGACCAGGTGCAGCTCGTCCGGCACGTGGGCGCTGTCGGTCACGGTCTCGTGTCGCCGGGCTCGCCCGAGTCGTTGCTGCTCAACCGCTCCAGGGCCAAGCGTTGGAGGGCGACCTCCTCGGCCAAGATCCGGGTCCGTTCCTCGAGGCGGCCCAACTCGAAGCTGTGCTGAAGACTCATGGCGAGCAGCAGCAGCGAGCCGAGGAAGAAGAGGAGGTTGGAGGGCACCTGGACGTGCAGCAACTCGGCTGCCGAGGTGAGCACCCCCGGGAAGATGCTGATCAGGAGCAGGCCCGCGGCCACGAAGAACCAGATCAGCGCGTACTTCTCGCGCAGCCGGTGCCGACGCATCATCTCGAACAGCACCACTGTGACGGTGACGGCGATGATCACCCCCAGGATGGTGGGCGACATCAGGCGCTCACCGCCGGGAGGGACCCGCCGTCAGGCACGCCCTCGTCGAAGGTGGTGGGCCAGCGCCGAACAAGCGCGAGGCTCAGGGCAACGACGGCGCGGGCCAGAAAGATCGCCGCCCGAGCCGGGGAGGCGCTCGCCTGACCGGCCGCACGCGGGCGCATGTCGACCGGCACCTGGCCGATCCTGCAGCCGACCCGGGTGGCGATGACCAGTGACTCGACGGTGTCA
>JARICB010000125.1 GCA_029264225.1 Nocardioides sp.
CTGCCCCCTCCTTGCTGTCGTTTCCCCATGCTGAGTGGGGAAACCGTCACTGTGCACACCGTCGACGCCGTGCAGAGTGACGGCTTCCCTACTTAACATGGTGAAGCAACAGTGACGAGTGCTCGCAACCCCTCCCGACCGGGCGAAGAGCACGGGGTGTCGTCAGCGTGGGATGCTCACGCCATGGCTGAACGGTTCCGGGTTGGTTTCGTCACCGGCGCGACGCCGGACAAGTGGGCGCGGGCTTGGCGTGATCGCCGCCGGCAACCGCTCACCATGGTGCCGATCCTGGAGTCCGAGCAGGAGGTCGACGTACGAGACGGAACACTCGACATGGCGCTGGTGCGACTCCCGGTCAACCGTGACGGCCTGCACTGCATCACGCTCTACGCCGAAGTGCCGGTCGTCGTGGCAGGGGTGGAGCACTTCATCGCCGCCGCCGATGAGGTGAGCCTGGCCGACCTGACCGACGAGCAGTTGGTTCGCCCGCACGCGAGTGGCTGGCGACCGGAGGCCCCACAGTTGGAGTGGCCGTACATGTCGGAGAAGGACGCCATCGAGACGGTGGCCGCCGGCACCGGGATCGTCATCGTGCCGATGTCGGTTGCTCGACTCCACCACCGCAAGGACGTCATCCAACGGCCGTTGCGCGACGTCGCGTCGACCGAGATCGCCCTCGTGTGGCGCACCGACCGAGACGATGAAGCTACCCAAGCGTTCGTCGGCGTGGTCCGCGGCCGGTCGGCCAACAGTTCGCGCTAGCAGTTGCGCTGGAGCCAGTCACCGAGCACGACGGCACTGGCCGCCACCATCGCAGGCCACTCCATCGAGGACTCGTCCGCCGTGTCCGAGACATGCTTGACCAGCCGCACCGGTACGCCGAACTCGTGTGCCGCCCACGCCACGGCATAGCCCTCCATATCGACCAGATGCGCCCGCTCCCCCAGCCGGGCCCGCACGGTCGCGTCGGCCACGAAGACGTCGCCGGTGGCCAGCACGACCGACGACTCCCCCACCACGAGGCGCTCGCGGGCGTCGTAGCCCAGGGAACGGATGATGTCGGCGTTGATGTCGTGATTGAGGACGACGCCTGGTTCGTACAGCCCGGACACGTCGTCGCGCAGTGATCCGGCCGTGCCGATGTTGACCACCATTAGGTCGTCGAGCGACTCCAGAGCAGCCAACGCGCGGGTGGTCGCGACGGCAGCCGCAGTCTTGCCGAGACCGGTAATGACCAGCGGTAGCGACGGCGGCACGTGAGCGGCTTCGGCGGCGGTCGCGGCGATGACGAGAGTAGGCACCTGCCTACGCTAGCCGCCGCCGGTGACCCGGCAGGTTGGCACGGTCCTTCGGCGAGGATCTAGGCTCAAGAGGTTGTCCTCGCTCCATCGCCGCTCCTACTTCTGGAGGTGTCACCCCCTTTCGTGACCCAGCATCCACCGCACGACGAGCCGCACAAGGGTCCACTCGAGTCACCTACGGGCTCGGTCGTCCCGCACCCGGCACTCGACGTGAACCCCGATGAGAGGTCACAACGTCCGCAGGCCATCGACAAGGTCGTCTTCGGCGTCACTGCCACCGTCGCCGTTGCCTTCCTGGCTTGGGGATTCCTCGACACCGCCTCCTTGTCGACTGCCTCAGGCAGTGCCCTCAGCGCCACGATGAAGTACCTCGGCTGGCTTTTCGTGCTGACTGCCTCGGGCTTCGTCGTCTTCGCCCTGTGGCTGGCGCTCGGCAAGTACGGCAACATCCCGCTCGGTCGCGACGACGACGTGCCCGAGTTCTCCACGACATCATGGGTCGCCATGATGTTCTCCGCGGGTATGGGCATCGGGTTGATGTTCTACGGCGTCAACGAGCCCCTCACCTTCTTCGCCGACACCCAGGGTTTCGCCCCGCCCGGTACGGAAGGTCTCGCCGACCCGGCGCGCGCGCAGTCCGCGATGGCGCACACTCTCTTCCACTGGACGTTGCACCCGTGGGCGATCTATGCCGTCGTAGGTCTAGCCATTGCCTACGGCGTCTACCGCAAGGGCCGACTGCAACTGATCAGCGCAGCGTTCGAGCCGCTGCTCGGCCGCCACGCTCACGGCCCGGCGGGCAAGATGATCGACATTCTCGCCATCTTCGCGACCCTGTTCGGCTCCGCAGCCTCCCTGGGCCTCGGCGCCATCCAGATCGCTTCGGGTCTCCGCATCGTGGGCGGCGTCGGCGAGGTCGGCAATGCCGTCCTGGTCGCCATCATCGCGGTCCTGACCGCCTGCTTCATCCTCTCGGCCGTCTCCGGTGTCGCCAAGGGCATCAAGTGGCTCTCCAACATCAACATGGTGCTGGCCCTGCTGCTCGCCGTCTTCGTGTTCGTCGCCGGCCCGACGATGTTCATCCTCAACATGGTGCCGAGCTCGATCGCTGCCTATGTGCGCGAACTGCCGACCATGGCCGGACGCACCAACGCCGACGGCGAAGCAGCCGCTGCCTGGCTGAGCAGCTACACCGTCTTCTACTGGGCCTGGTGGATCAGCTGGACGCCTTTCGTAGGCATGTTCATCGCCCGTATCTCGCGTGGTCGCACCATCCGGCAGTTCGTGACCGGTGTGCTCCTCGTGCCGAGCCTGGTCAGCCTCGTCTGGTTCGCCATCTTCGGTGGTGCCGCGATCAAACTGCAGATGGACGGCCTCGACATCTATGGCGCCGGCGAGCTTGAGGACCAGTTGTTCACGATGCTCGACCAGTTCCCGTTCGCGACGGTGACCAGCATTCTGGTGATGGTGCTGGTGGCGATCTTCTTCGTCTCGGGAGCTGACGCCGCCTCCATCATCATGGGGTCGTTGTCCTCCAACGGCTCGATCGAGCCGACGCGCTACGCGGTGATCTTCTGGGGAGTCGCAACCGGCGGGGTGGCCGCTGTCATGCTCCTCGTGGGCGGCGACACGGCCCTGGACGGGCTCAAGACCATCACGATCGTGGTGTCCGTCCCGTTCGTGTTCGTCATGATCGGTCTGTGCGTCTCGTTGGTGAAGGACCTGAGCACCGACTCGATGGTGGTCCGGGCGCGGGTCGCCCGGGAGGCGGTGCGCGACGCCGTCATCGCCGGTGTCACCGAGCACGGCGACGACTTCCGGTTCAGGGTCGAGTCAGAGGGCTCCTCAGAATCCGCGCCAGCACTGGAGGACTCCTCGAAGAGTGACGCTCCGACTGTTCGCACCCCCCGCGACTGACCGAGCCGCTGGGCGTCTCCTCACCAGGAGGTGCTCAGCGGCCGTCCTTCGTGGAATCCGGCTGCCGACTGGGTGCCGATGACGGCGCGTTCGTGGAACTCCTCCAACGAGGCCGCACCGGCGTAGGTGCAGGCAGAGCGCAGGCCCGAACAGATCTGGTCGATCAGGTCCTCCACGCCGGGACGAACCGGGTCGAGGTACATCCGCGACGACGAGATGCCTTCCTCGTAAAGACCCTTGCGAGCGCGGTCATAGGCTGACTCGGTCGAGATCCGGTTGGCCACGGCTCGGGCCGAGGCCATCCCGAACGACACCTTGTAGGCGCGCCCGTCGGCGTCGCTCATCAAGTCGCCCGGCGACTCATGAGTGCCGGCGAACCAGGAGCCGATCATCACCGAGCTGGCACCGGCGGCCAGCGCCAGGGCGACGTCGCGGGGGTGACGAACCCCGCCGTCGGCCCATACGTGCTTGCCCCGCTCGCGGGCTCGTGCTGCACACTCCAGGACGGCCGAGAACTGGGGTCGCCCGACGCCGGTCATCATCCGCGTCGTACACATCGCGCCGGGCCCGACGCCGACCTTGACGATGTCGGCCCCTGCGTCGATCAGGGCCTCGGTGCCGGCCGCGTCGACGACGTTGCCGGCGACGATGGGCACGGACGGATCGAGCGCCCGGATGGCCTTCAGTGCCTCGATCATCCGCAACTGGTGGCCGTGGGCGGTGTCGACGACCAGGGCATCCACCCCCGCCTCGAGGAGCCGCGCCGCCTTCTCAGCGACCTCTCCGTTGACGCCCACGGCTGCTGCGATGCGC
>JARICB010000131.1 GCA_029264225.1 Nocardioides sp.
GTGATGGTCGTTGCGACTCTGGAACTGCGCATCAACGACTCAAGCCATGCCTTGTCGGTCTGCCTACCCTTCGCCGGCCTGCACCCCTATCTGGTGCGGGCAGCAGCACCGGCCCCGGTATCGGAGCGTGAGCGCGCCCAGATCGCCACCGCCTCCGACCTGTTGAACCGCGAGTTCGATCTGGTCCCGGTCGACGTGTCCATCAGGCTGCGACCCACGCGCGTAGAGCCCGGCGATCTGACCGGGCTCACCCCAGGCACGGTGCTGCGTTTGCGGCACCCCGCCTCAGCCCCCCTGGAGGTCGTCGTCGACGACACCCTGTTCGCCCATGCCACCGCCGGGTCCCGTGGACCCCGGCTTGCCGCCTTGATCGTCGGCACCCCCAAGGAGACCTGATGAGCACTTCCCTGACCCCCGACGCCGCAGCCCTGGCCCTCAACGCCGGTGAGATCGCGGCCCGTGTGCTGCCCTCGGCCGAGAAGTTGACCTGCCCCGGCCCACAGCCGGGCACCGAGAACGTCATCGGCGCCTTCGCGGCCGCCGTGATGGCCGAGTTGGTAAGCCCCCTCCAGGGCCGAGTGGCCGTGCTGGTCGGCGCCGACCTGGTAGGCGCACTGGCGGCGAGCCCGATCGATGGTCTCGACCTGGCCGCCGCCGTACAGCCCACTCTGGACGCGATCGCCAAGTCCCTGGGTGCCGGAGCTACGGCCGGCCAGGAGGTCGACCTCCAGTTCGTCGTGCCCGACCTGGATGGCAGCTTCACTGCGCTGCCGCTGCTCGGCTCCGGATTCGCGGCCGCTGTGCTGTTGCCCGACACCGTGCTCGAGGCCGCCGCGGCACTGGCCAACGGGACTGCCCCAGAACCCACGGCCGCCCCGGCCGAGGTCGCCGAGGCGAGCGTCGACGAGGCCGCTGCCGTGGCGAGCGCCAACGGCACTGCACCTGCTGGCGAGCCGGTAGCCGTCACCGTGCCTCCCCTCCCCCAGATGCCCGTTCCCCAGTCCGGACTGCCTGCCCGCGGCATCGAGATGCTGCATGGGGTTGACATGGAGTTGACGGTCGAGATCGGCCGTACCCGTCTCACCGTTCGCGAGGTCCTCGAGTTGGCCCCCGGTGCTGTGCTCGAGCTGGACCGGGCCGCTGGCAGCCCAGCCGACCTGCTGGTCAATGGGCGACTGATCGCCCGCGGCGAGGTCGTGGTGGTCGATGAGGACTTCGGCCTGCGGATCACCGAGATCGTCAGCGACGGCGCGCCGGTCTCACATGCTTGAGCTCACCCTGCGACTGATCTTCTCCCTGGCGATCGTGCTCGGTCTGCTGTTCGGAGTGGTCAAGATCAGCGCCCGTCGCCTCGGCAACACCTCCGGTGCACCCGTTCGAGTGCTGCACCGTCAGTCGTTGAGTCGGGCCTCGTCGGTGTCGGTAGTCGCAGTCGGTTCCCGCCTCCTCGTCCTGGGCACTACCGACCAGCAGGTGCAGCTACTGACCGAACTGGCTCCGGAGGACCTGGCGGTCCCGGAGGCTGTGCTGACCGAGGCGACCCAGCTGATTCGCCCCGTGGGCGCACACCGCGCCCCCCGCAGCCCGGATCCGATCGACAACAGCCGTCCGGCCCCAGTGGGTTCGCCCGCACTGGCCGGGTCACTGGTCAGCCCGCAGACGTGGCGTGCCGCTCGTCAGGCGATCAGTCGGCGGTCCGCATGAACTTTGCTTCATCCTCTCGGTGGTACGGGCGCGCCCTGGTGCTGGCGTGGACGGTAGTTCTTACCCTCACCGCGGGACCGGCATTCGCCGCACCGCCGGATGGGCCGCAGGGACCCAAGGCGCCCGCCGGGCCCGAGATCACCGTCAACCTGGACGGTCTCAGCGACAATCCGAGCACCTCCATCATGGTGCTGATCGGCATGACGCTGCTCTCGTTACTGCCGGCGATCCTGCTCACCTGCACCTGCTTCACCAAGGTCTTCGTGGTGCTCGGGCTGACCCGCAACGCTCTGGGCCTCCAGCAGACGCCGCCCAACCAGGTGCTCGCCGGGCTGGCCCTCTTCCTGAGCCTGTTCATCATGGCGCCAGTGCTCTCTGCCATCAACGACTCCGGTGTGCAGCCCTATCTCAAGGGAGACAAGTCGGCAGTCCAGGCCTTTGACAGCGGCGTCGAACCACTGCGGGACTTCATGCTGGACAACACCGGTGACGACGAACTGCGCCTCCTCACCAGCGTCGCCGACCGCGACCTGCCCAAGAACCGCGCCGACGTCCCGCTCACCACGCTGATCCCCTCGTTCATCCTGAGTGAGCTCAAGCAGGCCTTCACCATCGGGTTCATCATCTTCATCCCGTTCCTGGTGATCGACATCGTCGTCTCCGGTGCGCTGATGGCGCTCGGCATGATGATGATGCCGCCCGTAATGGTGTCGCTGCCGTTCAAGTTGCTGCTCTTCGTGCTGATCGACGGCTGGGCCCTGGTGATCAAATCCCTTGTCTCAAGTTACGGATAGCGCCGATGACCGACACCGCCATTATCGAGATCGCACTGCGCACCATGATGGTCGCGCTCAAGCTGTCTGCGCCCATCCTGATCACTTCACTGGTCATCGGGTTCACCGTCTCGCTGTTCCAGTCGATGACCCAGATCCAGGAGTTCACCCTCGCGTTCGTGCCCAAGCTGGTCGGGGTGGGCCTGGCCCTGCTGTTCTGCGGGAACTGGATGCTGCACACGCTGGTCACCTTCTCGATCGACCTGTTCGAGTCGCTGCCCTCCCTGTTGCAGTAGGCGACGGTGACCCTCACCTTCGCGGGAGAACCGCTCATCGCCTACATACTCGCCGCGACCCGGATCGTGGCCTGGCTCTTTGTCGTGCCGCCGTTCTCGGGACGATCGGTGCCCCCCACCGCGAAGATCCTGCTCGCCCTGGGCATGGCATTCGCCGTCGTGCCTGATGCCCGGGACATTCCCAGCTCCTCGATCGGGCTGCTCATGACGGTCGGAACCCAGGTACTCATCGGCCTGGCCCTCGGCTACGTCACCCACCTGCTGCTCGCCGCGCTCACCGCGGCAGGCAGCATGATCGACCTCTTCGGCGGCTTCGCGCTGGCCCAGGGCTTCGACCCGTTGTCGATGAACCAGAACACCGTCTTCGGCAAGATGCACCAACTACTTGCCACGGCACTGCTCTTCGGCAGCGGCGCACACCTGATCGTCATGGGCGGACTGTTGCGCACCTTCCACTTCCTGCCCCTGGGCCAGACCCCCGACTGGTCGCTGACACCCGACGTCATGATCACGGCGTTCTCGATGTTCTTCCTGACCGCGGTGCAGATCGCACTACCGATGATCGCGGTGCTCTTCCTGGCCGACCTGGGCTTGGCCCTGCTGACCAAGGTCGCTCCGCAGCTCAACGCGCTCAACGTCATGTTCCCGGCCAAGATCGGGCTCACCCTGCTGCTGTTGAGCATGACGCTTCCGGTGCTCCCGATGGCCCTGTCGCGACTGGTTCAACTGGTCAACGAGGCAGCCGCCGCGATGGTCGGGGCGGGGTGATCCGATGAGTGAGGAGAAGACCGAGCAGCCCACCGCGCAGAAGCGCAAGAAGAACCGCAAGGAAGGTCAGGTCCCGCGCAGCAAGGACCTCGGCTCCTGGACGTCCCTGTTCGTCGTCTTGCTGATTGCTCCGCTCCTGCTGGGCCGTGAACTGACGGCGCTGCGCGAGATCATGGTGCGCTCGTTCACCATCGATGGCCGCGCCGACGTCGCC
The DNA here is from genome assembly GCA_029264225.1 of Nocardioides sp. Taxonomy (GTDB): domain Bacteria; phylum Actinomycetota; class Actinomycetes; order Propionibacteriales; family Nocardioidaceae; genus Nocardioides. The sequence goes on from JARICB010000131.1 coordinate 3,756, forward strand.
GATGCTCGCGGCCTGATGGCCGACGGACTCCAGCATGTCTTCATCGCGATCGGGCTGCTTGGCTCCATAGTGCTCGTGGTCGGCGTGGCCGCAGCCCTGTCCCAGGGTGGCTTCTTCCTGGCGACCAAGACCGTGCAACCCAAGTTGTCCAAACTGAGCCCGATCAAGGGCCTCAAGCGGATGTTCGGGATGAACGCCTTGTGGGAGGGACTGAAGATGCTCGTCAAGGCCAGCGTGGTGACCGTGCTGGTCTACTTCGCGGTCCAGCGACTGATGCCGCTGCTGGGCGGCATGGTCCCGATCCAGGTCATGATCGAGACCGTGAGCCACGATGCGCTCTCGTTGATGCGCACCGTCTCGGTCGCCGGCATCCTGATGGCCGCAGTCGACTACATCTTCCAGCGCAAGCGCATGGGCAAGCAGACCCGGATGACCAAGCACGAGGTCAAACAGGAAAACAAGCAGTCCGAGGGCGACCCGATGCTCAAGGGCGCAATCCGCTCCCGGCAACTCGCCGCCTCTCGCAACCGGATGATGTCCGATGTTCCGCAGGCCGACGTCGTGCTCGTCAACCCCACCCACGTCGCCGTCGCGCTGCGCTACGACGCGGAGAAGGGGGCTCCACGCGTCGTGGCACGTGGCGCCGGTGTGATCGCCCAGAAGATCCGCGAGACCGCCACCGAGGCCCGCGTACCGCTGGTCAGCGACGTCCCCCTGGCCCGCGCGCTCTACCGCAGCACCACTGTCGGCCAAGAGATCCCGGCCGAACTGTTCGCCGCTGTTGCCCAGGTCATGGCCTTCGTGATCAGCCGTCGCAACCAGGGCCAGGGCGGCGGTCAGCACCGCAGCCCGCGGGCCGAGGAAGACCTGCCGGAGGTGGCCCGTGGAGGTCGTCGTCGAAAACCCTCAGCATCGCCTTCTCCCGGACGATAGGGCCAATGACTCCAGGACGGGGTTGCAGTGGTGCCAGGGACGGCGCGCCCTCGACTGACCCCGGAGAACGCCGTTGAAGCGCCTGACCCAGCTTGCCGTGCCCGTTGGCATCGTTTTCATCGTGGTGATGCTCGTCGTCCCACTGCCGACAGTCGTGCTGGACCTGCTGATTGCCATGAACATCACCGGCGCCCTGCTGGTGCTGATGGTCGCCATGTTCGTCCGCGGACCATTGGACTTTGCCGCCTTCCCTGCCGTCATCCTGGTCATGACGCTGTTCCGGCTGGCGCTGAACGTCTCGGCGACCCGCCTGGTGCTCCTCGACGCCGATGCCGGCAAGGTGATCGAGACCTTCGGCCACTTCGTGGTCGGCGGCTCGCTGGTGGTGGGCCTGATCATCTTCGCGATCCTGCTGA
>JARICB010000136.1 GCA_029264225.1 Nocardioides sp.
CGCCTGCGGCCCGCATCGCGACCGTGTAGGCCTCGGCCGCGTCCTCGACTGTCTTCACGTCGTCGCTGGAGGGCACGGGATGCACATTGGCCGGGGACAGTGGCACCAGGTCGAGCAGCGCTTTGGCGGCCTGGACTGCGTTGCGATCGGGGGAGTTGGCGGCCACGAACCGCTCGTCGCCCCACCAGAGGGCCACTCGTGACCAATCCACCCGCGAGTCGGCGGCTCGCCGAGCCACCTCGCGGTGGATGGCGTCGGCGATGGTGCCGCCGGTTAGACAGACCCGTGCGGTCCCGCCCTGCTCCTGGAGCCGTTCGAGCCGCTCCAGTAGGCGGGACGCGACCTCGGCGGCCAAGGACTCGGCGTCCTCGTGGACGACCAGCTGCGGCTCGATCACGACTTCTTCCTCGCCGTCTTCTTCGGGGGACTGTGCAGCGCCACCAGTTTTGCGGCGGTGGCGGCGTAGACGTCGTCCTCGTCGAGGCGCCGCAGTTCCTCGGCCAGCAGCGCGGGAACCTCCCGGCGCTTGAGTGCCACCGGCCGGTCGGGGCGGTTGGGGGAGGTGAAGGTAGCCAGACGCCCGTCGCTGCGATAGATCCGGATCGGGCCGTCCTTGGTCTCCATCACCACCTCCGTCAGTCCGGGGCCCTCCGAGGTGGCGCGTTCGACGGGAACCTTGAGCCGGTCGCAGAGCCAGGCCACCAGCAGGTCGGCACTGGGGCTGATCCGCTCGGCGACCCCCACGGCTCGGGTGACCTTGAGCGGGTGCTGGTCGAGGGCTGCAGCCAGCAGTGCGCGCCACGGTGTCAGCCGGGTCCAGCTGAGGTCGGTGTTGCCTGGCGCATAGGTGCGGCACTGGGTGAGCATTGCGTTCGACTTGCCGCGTCCGACGCTGGCAGCGTCGGTGATCCGGCGTTTCGCCAATGCGCCGAGCGGGTCGCTGGCAGGGTCCGACGGGGCGGCGGTGGGCCACCAGATGGCGACGGGGGAGTCGGGCAGGAGCAGGGGCAACACCACCGATTCGGCGTACCGGACGATCTCGCCCTTGAGCCGGATCAGGGCGATCTCGCCGCCCCAGCCGCCGCCGATTCCTACCTGCGCGTCGACCCGGGCGGAGCCACGTCCGTCGCCCAGGATGACTCCGAGCACTCGCGCCGGGTGTTCGCGGGACGCGCGCTGGGCTGCGCTCATCGCCGCCTCGGCGTCCTCGTCGGAGACAACGATGATCAGGGTCATCACCATGCCCATGACCGGACTTCCGGCCCGGGTGCGTGCCCGGACGAACTCCGCCGCGATGCGGGAGGAAGTGGTGTTCGTGAGTTCTATCATCAGGGCCTCCTCCAGACGCGGCCGTCGCGGGCCAGCATCTTGTCGGCCGCCTCAGGTCCCCAGGTGCCAGCGGGGTAGGGATCGGGCTTCCCCTTGCGAGCCCAGTGCTCCAGGACCGGGTCGAGGATCTTCCAGGACAGTTCGACCTCCTCATGGCGCGGGAACAGCGGAGGATCCCCGAGCAGTACGTCAAGGACGAGCCGCTCGTAGGCTTCGGCGCTCGCCTCGGTGAACGAGCCGCCGTAGGCGAAGTCCATGTTGACGTCGCGGATCTCCATCGCCGTGCCCGGCACCTTGGAGCCGAACCGCATCGTCATCCCTTCGTCGGGTTGTACCCGGATGACCAGGGCGTTCTGCGTAAGCTCCTCGGTCGCCGTTTCGGTGAAGGGCAGGTGCGGTACTCGCTTGAACACCACCGCCACCTCCGTCACCCGACGCCCCAGCCGCTTGCCGGTTCGCAGGTAGAACGGCACGCCGCCCCAGCGTCGGGTCTCGACGTGCACCGTGATTGCGGCGAACGTCTCGGTCGTCGACGACTTCGCGATGCCGTCCTCGTCCAGATAGCCGATCACCTTCTCGCCGCCCTGCCAGCCGGCGGTGTACTGTCCGCGGGCGGTGGTCAGGTCCAGCCGGTTGGGCAGCACGGTAGCGGCGAGCACCTTTTCCTTCTCCTGCCGCAGCGGGTCGGCCTCGAAGGAGATCGGCTCCTCCATCGCGACCAGCGCCATCAGTTGGAGCAGGTGGTTCTGGATGACGTCCCGGGCGGCGCCGATGCCGTCGTAGTAGCCGGCCCGGCCGCCGATGCCGATGTCCTCCGCCATGGTGATCTGCACGTGGTCGACGTAGTTGGCGTTCCAGATCGGCTCGAACATGTTGTTGGCGAAGCGCATGGCCAGGATGTTCTGGACGGTCTCCTTGCCGAGGTAGTGGTCGATCCGGAAGACCGCCTCGGGAGGGAATACGTCGTCGAGCACGGCGTTCAGCTCGCGCGCGGACGCCAGGTCGTGGCCGAAGGGCTTCTCCACCACCACGCGTCGCCAGGATTGAGCGCTCTGGTCGGCCAGTCCGTGCTCCTTGAGCTGGCCGACCACGGTGCCGAAGAACGATGGCGGGATGGCCAGGTAGAAGGCCATGTTGCCGCCGGTGCCGCGCAGCTCGTCGAGCTCCTCGACGGTGCGGCGCAGCTGTTCGAAGGCATGGTCGTCGTCGAAGTTGCCGGGCACGAAGCGGAAGCCCTCGGCAAGCTGCTTCCAGACCTCCTCGCGGAACGGCGTACGCGCATGCTCCTTGACCGCGTCGTGCACGATCTGGGCGAAGTCCTGGTCGGCCCAGTCGCGGCGGGCGAAGCCGACCAGGCTGAAGCCCGGCGGCAGCAGACCCCGGTTGGCGAGGTCGTAGATGGCCGGCATGATCTTCTTGCGGGACAGGTCGCCGGTGACGCCGAACAGCACCAGCCCGCACGGCCCCGCAATGCGCGGCAGTCGCCGATCCAGTGGGTCCCGCAACGGGTTGTGGTGGTTCACCATCAGTGTCGCTGCTCCCGGTAGTAGCCGATCAGGGACTGGGTGGAGGCATCCTGCTGTCCAAGGACGTCGACGTCGCCCGCGACGGCAGGAGTGAGCTGTTGAGCGAGTTCCTTGCCCAACTCGACGCCCCACTGGTCGAAGCTGTCAATACCCCACACCACCCCCGCGACGAACGTGAGGTGCTCGTAGAGCGCGATCAGCTGGCCGAGGACGCCGGGATCCAGTGTGGGCGCCATGATCGAGGTCGTCGGCCGGTTGCCCTCGAACACTCGCGCCGAGACCGTCGCCTCCGGGGTGCCGTCGGCCCGCACCTCGTCGGCCGTCCGGCCGAACGCGAGGGCCTTGGTCTGCGCAAAGAAGTTGGCGAGCAGCAGTTCGTGCACGTCGACGTCGCCGTCGGTGAGCGGGTAGGCCGGGTTGGCGAAGGCGATGAAGTCGGCCGGGACCAGCTGGGTGCCCTGGTGGATCAGTTGATAGAACGCATGCTGGCCGTTGGTTCCGGGCTCACCCCAGAACACTTCGCCCGTCTCGGTGGTCACTGCGGAGCCGTCCCAGCGCACGCTCTTGCCGTTGGATTCCATGGTCAGCTGTTGCAAGTACGCCGGGAACCGGTGCAGCAGTTGGGCATAGGGCAGAACTGCGTGGGTCTGCGCGCCGAGGAAGTTGTGGTGCCAGATGTTGATCAGACCCATCAGCACCGGCACGTTGCGGGACGGCTCGGTCGTGCGGAAGTGCTCATCCACGGTGTGGAAGCCGGCCAGGAACTCGGCGAAGCGGTCCGGGCCGAGTGCGACGACGAGTGAGGTCCCGATCGCCGAGTCGACGGAGTAGCGGCCGCCGACCCAGTCCCAGAAGCCGAATGCGTTGGTGGGGTCGATCCCGAAGTCGGCCACCTTGTCGAGAGCAGTTGACACGGCAACGAAGTGCTTGGCCACGGCCTGCGACTCCTCGACTCCGTCGAGGGAACCGAGAGCGTCGAGCAGCCAGGCCTTGCACAGTCGGGCGTTGGTCAGGGTCTCCAGGGTGCCGAACGTCTTGCTGGACACGATGAAGAGGGTGCTGGCCGGGTCGAGGTCAGCCAACTTCTGGGCGGCGTCGGTCGGGTCGATGTTGCTGATGAACCGACACTGCAGACCTTCCGCGACGTAAGGCGCCAGCGCCTCGTAGGCCATCACCGGGCCGAGGTCGGACCCGCCGATCCCGATGTTGACCACCGTCCGGATCCGTTCGCCGGTGACGCCGGTCCATTCACCCGAGCGCACGCGATCGGCGAACGAATAGACCCTGGCCAACACCTCGTGCACGTCGGGCACGACGTCGTGCCCGTCGACCTCGAGCGATGCCCCGGCCGGTAGCCGCAGTGCGGTGTGCAGGACCGCCCGATCCTCGCTGACGTTGATCCGCTCCCCACCAAACATGGCGTCGCGCCGCGCCGTGAGGCCCACCTCGTCGGCGAGCCCCAGCAGCGCCTCCAGCACCTCGGGAACCACGAGGTTCTTCGACAGGTCGACGCGCAGGTCGCCACAGGGGAGGGTCAGGTTCTCGACCCGCTGCGAGTCACCGTCGAACCAGCCGCGCAGGTCGGGGGTGAAGTCGGCGCGCAGATCGGTGAGCCGGGCCCAGGCCCTGGTCGTGGTGGGGTCGACCGGAGCGCCGGTCACGACCGGCCGCCGACCGCCTCGAGCTGACCGCGCACCGTATCGAGGAGTTCGTTCCAGGAGGTGACGAACTTGTCGACACCCTCCTTCTCCAGCACCGAGATCACGTCGTCGTAGTCGATGCCTGCCTCGGCGAGGGCAGCCATGGTGGCGCGCGCGTCGTCGTAGTGGTTTGTTACCTGGTCGCCATCGACCTTGCCGTGGTCGGCGAAGGCCTGCATGGTCTTCTCCGGCATGGTGTTGACGGTGTCGCTCGCGACCAGTTGGGCGACATACATGGTGTCGTCGTAGTCGGGGTTCTTGACTCCCGTCGAGGCCCACAGCGGACGCTGGCGGTGGGCGCCGTCGGCGGCCAGGGAATCCCAACGCTCGCCGCTGAAGAACTCCTCGAACGCGGCGTAGGCGAGTCGGGCGTTGGCGACGCCCGCGCGGCCGAGGAGATTCGAGTCGGCGTCGGCTGCCAGGAGTCGCTTGTCGATCTCGGTATCGACCCGGGAGACGAAGAAGGAGGCGACGGAGTGGATGTTCGACAGGTCGTGCCCGTTGGCGCGCGCCTGCTCCAGCCCGGTCAGGTGTGCCTCCATGACCTCGCGGTAGCGGTCCAGGCCGAAGATCAGGGTGACGTTGACCGAGATGCCCGCACCCAGCACCTCGGAGATCGCGGGTGCGCCCTCGGTCGTTGCCGGGATCTTGATGAACAGGTTGGGCCGGTCTACCGCCGCCCACAGCGCCTTCGCAGACTTGACCGTGGCCGCCGTGTCGAAGGCGAGGTCGGGGGCGACCTCGATAGAGACCCGGCCGTCGACGCCGTTGCTGGCGTCGTACGCCGGCCGCAGGATGTCGCAGGCGTCGCGAACGTCGGTGGTCGTCAGTTCGAAGACGGTTCGGTCCACATCGGCGCCGTCGGCAACGAGTTCGCGGACCTGCTCGTCGTAGCGTTCACCCTCGCTCAGCGCCGAGGCGAAGATCGAGGGGTTGGTGGTCACACCCACTACCGAGTGCGACTTCATCAGGCCGGCCAGGTTGCCGGATGCGATGCGTTCGCGGGACAGGTCATCGAGCCAGATCGACACCCCGGCGTCCGCCAGAGACTTCAAACGGTCATTCATGAGATTCCTCCCGTGTATGTGGTCTGTGGGCTGACGCCGAGGCTCGAACCGGCTTTCAGGCCTCCGCGGCGGAGATGCTGTCGCGGGCCGCCTGCGCCACTGCCTCGGCGGTGATGCCGAACTCGTTGTAGATGCGCTGATAGTCGGCCGAGGCTCCATAGTGCTCGATCGACACGATACGACCGTAGTCCCCGACGAACTCGCGCCAACCCTGAGCGATCCCAGCCTCGACCGAGACCCGGGCCTTCACAGTCGGCGGAATCACCGTCTGCCGGTAGGAGGAGTCCTCCTGCATGAACCATTCGACGCACGGCATCGAGACCACCCGGGCGCGGATCCCGTCGGCAGCGAGCAGCGCCCGCGCCTGGACGGCCAACTGCACCTCGGAGCCGGTCCCGATCAGCACGACGTCGGGCAGGCCGCCCTCGGCGTCGACCAGTACGTAGCCACCCTTGGCGACGCCGGCCGCATCGGCCCAGTGCTCGCCGGTGTCGGCGTCGCTGCCGCGCGGGAACGTGGGGACGTTCTGGCGGGTCAGGCACAGGCCAGCGGGCCGGTCCTGGTGGCCGAGGATGGTCTGCCAGGCTGCGGCGGTCTCGTTGCCGTCGGCGGGGCGCACCACGTCGAGGTTGGGGATCGCGCGCAGCGCGGCCAGGTGCTCGATCGGCTGGTGGGTCGGACCGTCCTCGCCGAGACCGATGGAGTCGTGGGTCCAGACATAGGTCACCGGCAGCTTCATGATCGCCGCGAGTCGCACTGCCGGTCGCATGTAGTCGGAGAAGGTCAAGAAGGTGCCACCGAAGACGCGAGTGCCGCCGTGGGAAGCGATGCCGTTCATGATCGCGCCCATGGCGTGCTCGCGGATGCCGAAGTGCAGGACCCGCCCGTAGGGGTTGCCCTTCCACATGTCGGTGGAGTGCTCCACCGGGATGAACGAGTCCGCGCCGTCGATGGTGGTGTTGTTGGACTCGGCCAGGTCGGCAGAGCCGCCCCACATCTCGGGCACCTTCGCGGCGATCGCGTTGATCACCTGGCCGGAGGCCTTACGGGTCGCCACACCCTTCTCATCCGCGGGGAACTGCGGCAGGTCGTCATCCCAGCCCTCGGGCAGGGTGCGGGTCCGGAGCCGCTCGTAGAGCGCCCGACCGGCGCGGTTCTTGTCGGCCCAGGCGTCGAACTGCAACTGCCACGCGGCCTGCTCCTGCTGGCCGCGGGTCACTGCTTCACGGGTGTGAGCGATCACGTCGTCGGCTACGTCGAAGGTCAGCGCAGGGTCCATCCCCATGACCTTCTTGGTCGCGGCGATCTCGTCGTCGCCAAGGGCGGAGCCGTGGGACTTTCCGGTGTCCTGGGCGTTCGGTGCCGGCCAGGCGATGATGGTGCGGAGCACGATGAAGCTGGGACGGGTGGTCTCCTTGCGGGCGGCCCGGATCGCAGCGTAGAGCGCCGGCACGTCCTCCACATAGGCGGAACCGTCCCGGTCGCTGCCGGCCCAGTCGACCTCCTGGACGTGCCAGCCGTAGGCGCGGTAGCGGGCGGCGACATCCTCGGTGAAGGCGACGTCCGTGTCGTCCTCGATGGAGATCTTGTTGTCGTCATAGATGAGCGTCAGGTTGCCGAGTTGCTGGTGACCGGCGATCGAGGAGGCCTCGCCACTGATGCCTTCCTCGATGTCGCCGTCCGAGGCGATGCAGTAGATCTGGTGATCGAAGGCGCTGTCGCCGGGCGCTGCATCGGGATCGAGGAGGCCACGCTCGTAGCGGGCCGCCATGGCCATGCCGACGGCGTTGGCGACGCCCTGGCCGAGTGGACCGGTGGTGGTCTCGACGCCGGCGGTGTGGGAGTACTCCGGGTGTCCGGGGGTCTTGGAGCCCCAAGTGCGCAGCGCCTTGAGGTCGTCGAGTTCGAGGCCCCAGCCGCCGAGGTAGAGCTGGATGTATTGAGTCAGCGAGGAGTGTCCGCACGAGAGCACGAAGCGGTCCCGGCCGGTCCACTGCGGGTCTGCGGGATTGTGTCGCATCACCTTCTGGAAGAGCAGGTACGCCGCAGGTGCCAGGCTCATCGCTGTTCCAGGGTGGCCGTTGCCGACCTTCTGAACCGCGTCCATCGCCAAGGCGCGGGCCGTGTCCACGGCCCTGTCATCGATATCATTCCAGTCAAGTCGCGGCAGGGCGGTGCTCACGTTGATCCTTTCGGCAGGTGCTTGGGCAGGCCCTACCGAGCCTACTCATGTCACGGGATAGACTCGACCCCGCACTGATCCCCTCTGATTGAAGGTCACTCACCGTGTCTAACGTCGGCCCATCGGCCTCGGCTGCTGTGCCTCCTCGGCACTCCGCAGAGGCGTCCTCGAACCCGGGGCCGGACAACGAGGCGACGCAGACACGTTCGTGGCGCGACGTGGTCGCGGCCTATGTGGGGCTGACCAAGCCGCGAGTCATCGAACTGCTGCTGTTGACCACCGTGCCGGTGATGTTCTTCGCGCAGCGCGGGATACCGCCGCTCGGATTGGTGGCTGCCACCGTCGTGGGCGGGGCGCTCTCTGCCGGGTCCGCCTCGGCGTACAACTGCATCTACGACCGTGACATCGACGAGCAGATGCGCCGCACCCGTCGGCGAGCCCTGCCTAGGCACATCGTCTCGGCCCGGTCGGCGTTGATCTTCGCGACCATCCTGGCCATCGTGTCCACCGTGGTGCTGGCCCTGTGGGTCAACTGGCTCAGCGCAGTCCTGGCCGTGGTGGCCAACGCGTTCTACGTCTTCGTCTACACCATGGTGCTCAAACGCCGCACCACTCAGAACATCGTCTGGGGCGGACTGGCGGGCTGCTTCCCGGCACTGATCGGGTGGACCGCAGTGACTGGCGAACTCGCTTGGACGCCGGTGATCCTGTTCCTCGTCGTGTTCTTCTGGACCCCTCCGCACACGTGGGCGCTGGCACTTCGCTACCGCGAGGACTATGCCGGTGTCGACGTGCCGATGCTGCCTGTGGTGGTGCCGGCGGCCGAGGTCGGGCGCCAGATCATCTTCTACACGGTCGTCATGGTGGCCACGTCGCTGCTGCTGTGGCCCATCGCCGACACCAGCCTGTTCTATCCGATCGCGGCCACCGTGCTCGGTGTCGCCTTCCTGGTGGAGGCGATCCGGATGTGGCAGCGCGCGAAGGCCTCCGATGTGCTCACTGACATCAACCCGATGCGGCTCTTCCACATGTCGAACCTGTATCTCTCGCTGCTGTTCGTGGCTGTTGCGCTCGACCCGCTGCTCTTCGGCTGAGTCTCGGGCGTGACCACGCCGCCTGATGACCAGCCCGTTCGTCGGTGACCGCTAGCTCGTTCCGGCG
>JARICB010000158.1 GCA_029264225.1 Nocardioides sp.
CTACATCGATACCCTCAACGTGCTCGAGGACTTCCTCGACGGCTGGCCGGGCACGCTGATCGTGGTCTCCCACGACCGCTACTTTCTCGAGCGCGTCACCGACTCCGTCTGGGCGCTGCTCGGTGACGGGCAGATCTCCATGCTGCCGCGCGGGGTCGACGAATACCTCGAACGGCGTGCAGTCGACGTGGCTGCCGTCTCCTCCGGTGGGTCGACCAAGGCCGCGACGCCGAGCGATGCCCCTCACTCCAAGAAGGCGAAGGCCGGTTCGGCCCAGGAGCGGGAGGCCCGCAAGGCCGTCGCCCGCCTCGAGAAGCAGCTCGCGCGTCTCCTGGCCCAGGAGAAGAAGCTCGACGAACAGATGGCCGCGCACCTGACCGACTACGACCTGTTGGCCGACCTCGGTCGTCAGCTCAGCGCCGTCCAGGCGGAGCGGGGCGACCTCGAGCTCGAATGGCTCGAGGCGACCGAACTGCTGGAGTAGCTACGGGCGGCGACACGCGTACCGGTCAACACCTAGTCTCTGGTCATGCGTGTCCAACGAATTCGTCCGCTCGCGTTCTTGATCAGCCTGCTGCTGGCGTATGCCACGCTGGTGGCGTTACCCGGCTCTGCGTCCTCGCAGAACGAATTGGAACCGGTCGCGTCTCGAGCCGCGGCCACGAAGCCGCGACTTACCGCAGCCACCCCCGCACCGGTGGCGGCGGGTGCCACGGCCCGCTCGAAGGTCACCCTGCTCAACACCACGCAGAAGAACCTCGCCAAGGTCACGATCACGACCAAGGTGAGCGGCTCCGCACATGTCACACCTGGGGTGAAGAAGATCAAGAAGCTGCGCAGGGGCGCGAAGGTGGCGTTCGGCGTGAAGATCGTGGCGGGCAACGAGCGAGTCGCCAAGGTCAAGGTGATCGCCAAGGTCAGGGGCAAGAAGGTTGCCACCACCCGATTCCGGGTGCGCACGAAGGCGGGCACATCAACGCCAGCCACGAGCTTGACCGGTCGCTACTTCTTCCATACCGGCCTCTTCGCCGAAGACACCGAGCACCTCTACTTCGGCGATGGGTTCGTCAACAGGGCGGTGCCGGATCAGGCTTTCCTCGCCTGCGCGAGCCAGTCGGACACTTGCCAGCCCTACACCTACGACCCCAAGAGCGGGGCGCTCACGGTGGGTGGCCTCACGGGTCAGGTCAAGAGCACGGGTGGAGGTCTGAGTCTCGACAACAAGTTCCACGGGGAGGCGGAGTTGGTGAACCCAGGGGCGCGGTGGGCCGTCTCCCTCAGCACCAGCTCCGTCGACAAGAGCTGTCCCTACATGCCGTGGTGCCACTGGGCCGACTACGACCTGACGTTCGGTGCCGACGGAAGTTATCGCGAAGCAGTGCAGACCAACATCGGCTTCGGTACAGGTGAAGGGAACTATGAAGTGATCTCCGGCAGCCGGGTACGGCTGGTGTACGTCAACGATGGGGCGGTGAGCCAAGAGAAGATCGGGTCCATCGCCGTCATCCTCGACGCCGCCGGCAATCCCGATCCGGTCAACGGCGGCCTGATGCTGGCCGGCTCGTGGTACGCGCCCGCCAGTTGAGGGCTGACCTGAACGCGCTCAGCTGAAGGGCGCCAGCAAGGTACGCAGCAGCCCGGCCAGGGTCGCCTGGTCCTCGCTCGGCAGCGCGGCCAGGAGATGGGCCTCGGCTTCCAGCAGGGCACCGAAGGCGCCATCGACGGCCGCCTTGCCCTCGGGTGTCAACCGCACCTGCACGCCACGGCGATCGCGCGGGTCGGGCAGTCGTTCGACGAAACCACGACTGGCGAGCCGGTCTACCCGGTTGGTCATGGTGCCGCTGGTGACCAGGGTTTCGCGCAGCAACCGCCCCGGGGACAGCTCGTACGGCGCCCCAGCGCGGCGCAGCGCGGCCAACACGTCGAACTCCCACGACTCGATACCGTGCGCCGTGAACGCCACCCGGCGGGTCAGGTCGAGGTGCCTGCCCAGTCGGCTGATCCGGCTGAAGACCTCCACGGGACTGAGGTCCAGGTCGGTGCGCTCGCGGGCCCACGCCTCGACCAGGGTGTCCACTTCGTCTCGCATGTCTGCAGTGTGACAGATCCATCGAGACTCTTGACATCAAGAGATATCGTCGGGGGATGAGACTTCACCATGTGCAGGTCGCCTGCCCGCCCGGGGGTGAGGAACTGGCTCGACGTTTCTATGCCGATGGCTTGGGGTTGAGTGAGGTGCCGAAGCCCGAGGATCTGGTGGCCCGGGGAGGCTGCTGGTTCCGCTCGCCGGGTGGGGCCGAGATCCATGTCGGGGTGGAGGAGCCACATCTGCCCGCACGCAAGGCGCACCCGGCGTTTCTGTTGGACTCGGCGCATGCGCTGGAGGCGACCGCGACGCGACTGGTCGCTACGGGTTTCGAGGTGGACTGGAGTCAGCGTGACACGTTCCCCGGCCATGTCCGATGCCACACTTTTGATGGACACGGAAATCGGGTGGAACTGCTGGCGCCGGTTACTGACTGGTAACATCGGCGGCATGAATCAGGTCCAACGGCTGTGGAACACCACGTCGGCCATCCCCGTTGTCGGCAAGCGGGTCTTCTCGATCGTGTTCTCGCAGAAGGCTCCCTACTTCGCCACGATCCGCCCGCGCTTCACCGTGGTCGAGCCGAACCGGGTCGAGTTGGTCATCGGCAAGCGCCGCGGCGTACACAACCACATCAAGACCGTGCACGCGATCGCCCTGTGCAACGGACTCGAGGCCGCCATGGGAGCGCTCGCCGAGGTGAGCATCCCCGCCGACAAGCGCTGGATCCCCAAGGGGATGGACGTTTCCTACCCGGCGAAGGCCAATTCCGACATCACCTGCATCGCCGAGACCGACCCGGACCAGTGGACCGGCACCGACCCCGAACTGCACGTGCGCGTCCGTGGGGAGCGCGCGGACGGGGTCGTGGTGATCGAGGGTGTCATCAAGCTCTGGTTGAGCGAGAAGCCCCGGCGGAGCTGAGCGGCTCCGCTCTCAGATGCCCGGCTGACCGACCATGGCGACCTGGAGGACTTCCTTCTCGCCGACGAAGCGCCGCTGCGCGATGTTCGCCAGGTAGGTCAGCGCCAGGTTGGTGATGATGTAGAGCGAGGCGACCACCAAGGTGGTAGGCACGATGTTGTTCGCGCTCAACGGCAACTGCTTGGCGATCTTGGTCAGCCCGATGGCGAAGACGATCAGGATCAGGCTGGTGTCCTTGAGCGCTACGACGCACTGGCTGATGATCGCGGGAATCATGATCTTCACCGCCTGTGGGAGCAGCACTGACTGCATCACCTGCGTCTTCCGCAGCCCGACGGCGTACGCCGCCTCGCCCTGGCCGCGGGGGAGCGCGTTGACGCCCGCCCGGAAGACCTCCGCGAGCACTGCACCGTTGTAGACGGTGAGGGCGAGCACGACCGTCCAGAAGGCACCGCGCTCGATCGGCATCGAGCTGAAGACAGTGAAGAAGCAGAAGATCATCAGCATGATCACGGGCACGGCGCGGAAGAACTCGACGACCAGCCACGCAACCCAGCGCACGGGGGAGTGGTCGGAAAGCTTGCCGACACCGAAGATCACGCCGAACACGAGCGCGCCGAGGACAGCGAGCACGGCCATCGTGATGGTGTCGAGCCAGGCCTGGCCGATCGCCTGCATGATCCGCGGCGTGACGAACGGCTCCCAGAGGTCGTAGGCGAACTGGCCGGCGTCGTTGAGTCGCTTGATGGCGTAGCCCAAGAGTCCGAGCAGCACGACGGACGTAAGGATCGTGTAGATGCGGTGCCGCGCGACCGTCTTGGGTCCCGGGGCGTCGAAGAGAACTCCGGCGGCCATTACGCGATCCTCCAACGTCGTTCGAACGAGAGGGCGACCAGGGAGACGATCTCCACCAGCACTATGTAGCCGATGGCGAAGAGGAGGAAGATCCCCCAGCGTTCGTCGGCATGGTTGTTAGTCATGCTCTTCATCTGCGCGGTGGCCTCGATGATGCCGAAGACGGCAGCGACCGAGGTGTTCTTGAGCAGTGCTATCAGGGTGCTGGCCACAGGCGGCACCGAAGCGCGGAAGGCCTGCGGCAGCACGACCTCGCGCATCACCCCACTGAAGGGGAGCCCGATGGCGCGGGCGGCCTCCGCCTGTCCGAGCGGCACGGCGTTGACGCCGGAGCGGAGTGCTTCACACATGAAGGCGGAGGTGTAGATCGTCAGTGCCACCACCCCGGTGGAGAAGAAGGCGGTGAAGTCGAAGCCCGCGATGTGGACATCAACCCACTTGAAGTTGATCCCGATCTTGGGCGCTGCGAAGAAGAAGAAGAACACCATCACCAACGGGGTGTTACGCACCACCGTGATGTAGAGAGCGCCCGCCTTGCTGAGTACGGCGATCGGGCCGACCCGCATGGCGACGAGCGCTGTGCCGCCGATCAGCGACAAGGCGCCCGAGATGAGGAACAGCAGAGCGGTGTAGCCGAAGGCCCGGAAGAACTCGGGAAGGCTGTCGAGTACGGCGTTCACGCCATTCCTCTCGGTCGCGGGGCGCAGATCCGGGCCGGCCGAGCGGCGGGCCCGGATCTGCGCATGGTGATGTCAGATCAGGCGTCGCAGGCG
>JARICB010000230.1 GCA_029264225.1 Nocardioides sp.
CGCCCGTGGCCAGACCGGTCAGCAGTTGCTGATCGGGGCCTACCAGGCGCTCGAACGCCAGGTGGCGGCCGGCACCGTGTCAACCCTGACCCGCCACGAGATGCTCGAAGTCATCGTCGCCGACGGCAAGGCCCGCGGCATCATCGCCCGCGACATGGTCACCGGGGCCATCGAGACCCACCTGGCCGACGTCGTCGTGCTGGCGTCGGGTGGCTACGGCAACGTCTTCTACCTCTCCACCAACGCGATGGGCTGCAACGTCACCGCGGCCTGGCGGGCATACCGCAAGGGCGCCTACATGGCGAACCCCTGCTACACCCAGATCCACCCGACGTGCATCCCGGTCTCTGGCGCGCACCAGTCGAAGCTGACCTTGATGTCGGAGTCCCTGCGCAACGACGGCCGCATCTGGGTGCCCAAGAACGCAGCCGACTGCACCAAGGACCCGCGCGAGATCCCTGACGAGGACCGCGACTACTACCTCGAACGGCTCTACCCGTCCTTCGGCAACCTGGTCCCGCGCGACATCGCCTCGCGGCAGGCCAAGAACATGTGCGACGACGGTCGCGGTGTCGGCCCCGAGATCGATGGCGTACGCCGCGGTGTCTACCTCGACTTCCGCGACGCGATCGCACGACTCGGCAAGGACGCCGTGACCGAGAAGTACGACAACCTCCTCGACATGTATCAGCAGATCACCGGCGAGAACCCCTACGAGGTGCCAATGCGGATCTACCCCGCCGTGCACTACGTCATGGGTGGGGTGTGGGTCGACTACGACCTGCAGTCCTCGATCCCGGGACTGTTCGTCGCCGGCGAAGCCAACTTCTCCGACCACGGCGCCAACCGGCTGGGTGCCTCCGCACTGATGCAGGGCCTGGCCGACGGCTACTTCGTGCTTCCGAACACGATCCGCGACTACCTCGCCGACGGGCCGTTCGAGACGATCGATGAGTCACACCCCGCGGTCGTCGAGGCTCGCAACTCGGTCGAGGAGCGGATCAACCACTTCCTCTCGGTCAACGGCACCCGCAGCGTCGACTCCTACCACCGCGAGCTCGGCAACATCATGTGGGAATACTGCGGCATGGAGCGCAGCGCCGAGGGTCTGAAGAAGGCCATCGACCTGATTCGCACCCTCAAGGACGACTTCTGGCGCAACGTGAAGGTGCTCGGCAGCGCCGAGAGCCTCAACCAGAGCCTGGAGAAGGCCGGCCGGGTGGCTGACTTCCTCGAGCTCGGCGAACTGATGTGCGTCGATGCCCTCAACCGCCGCGAATCCTGCGGCGGCCACTTCCGTGCGGAGTCGCAGACCGAGGACGGCGAGGCACTGCGTCACGACGACGAGTTCGCCTACGTGTCCGCGTGGGAGTTCGCCGGCGACGGTGAGCGACCGATCCTGCACAAGGAAGAACTCATTTACACAGCCATCGAGATGAAGCAGCGGAGCTACAAGTGAGCACAAGCACCGGCACCATGAACCTGACCCTCAAGATCTGGCGTCAGCTCAACTCCGAGTCCCCCGGGGCGATGCACACCTACCAGGTCAGCGACGTGTCCCCGGACATGTCGTTCCTGGAGATGCTCGACGTCCTCAACGAGGACCTGAACGCGGCCGGCGAAGAGCCCATCGCGTTCGACTCCGACTGCCGTGAAGGCATCTGCGGTATGTGCGGCCTGATGATCAACGGCGACGCCCACGGTCCCGCGGTCACCACCACCTGCCAGTTGCACATGCGCTCGTTCTCCGACGGCGAGACCATCACCATCGAGCCGTGGCGCGCCGAGGCCTTCCCGGTCGTGCGGGACCTGATCGTCGACCGCGGTGCCTTCGACCGGATCATCCAGCAGGGTGGCTTCATCTCGGTCAATACCGGATCGGCGCCCGACGCCCACGCCGTACCGATCCCCCGCGACAACGCGATGCACGCCTTCAACGTGGCCACCTGCATCGGCTGTGGTGCCTGCGTAGCGGCCTGCCCGAACGGCTCTGCCTCACTGTTCATGGGCGCCAAGATCACCCACCTCGGCGAACTGCCGCAGGGCCAGCCCGAGCGTGACTCGCGAGTGACCAACATGGTCGCCCAGCACGACCACGAAGGCTTCGGTGGCTGCACCAACATCGGCCAGTGCACCGCCGCCTGCCCCAAGGAGATCCCGCTCGACGTGATCTCCCAGCTCAACAAGGACCTGCGCACCGCGCTCAAGAACGGCCGCTGAGCCCCGCAGCACCCTGCACGCTTCCTTGCGCACCGCCCACGATTGATCCGGGCGGTGCGTAAGTTGCTTTTCGGCCCTCGTGGTGGAGAGCTGAACGCACGAGCGGCGGGCAGACCTACTTCCGGCGCCTGACCACGGCAACGACCGCGAGCATCGCGGCAGCCCCGGCTGCGAAGGCGCCCTTCGAGGATCCGGCCGGGTGATCGAGATCGGGGCTGAACCTGGCCAGCGTGCGCAGATCGGTCCGAGGGCCTTCGACGACCGAGTCGTCGTGCCACTCCTGGCGTTCGCGTTGCTCGCGGGCAACGCGGGAGGTGTGGGCCCAACTCGCGGAGAACACCACCACTCGGGAGAAGTAGTTGATCCACACTACGAGGATCAGCGCGATGCCGAACGCCTGGATCGCCGGCTGCTGCTTGGTGCTCGCGAGGAGGAAGGTCGAGAGCTGCTTGAGGATCTCGAAGCCGATGGCGCCGAGGAACGCACCGGACCACAGGGCTCGACCCGGGGTCTGGGGCGAGGCGAGGAGCTTGAAGAAGGTGAAGAACAAGATGGTGCTGGCACCCAGACCCAGGGTGAGGCCGATCAGCCACACGATGGAGGTGGCCCCTTGCCCCAGCCCGAGCAGCTCGAGAATGGGCTCGGCAAACTTCGTGGCCACCCCGGACAGGGCAACGGAGAGCATCAGCACCGAGCCGAGCGTGATCATGGCGAGGATGTCGCGGAGCTTGCCGACGACGAAGTTGGGCTGTTCCTTCGCCGGCTCGTCAAAGACCGCCACCAGCGCCTGCCGC
>JARICB010000410.1 GCA_029264225.1 Nocardioides sp.
CGTGTTGTCTTCATGAACAGCACTGTGACGCGTGATTGTCAGGAACTGGTCAGGGTGCTGCTCGGCTGTGGTCAGCGTCGTCGCGCAGCCCGACGGCGAGGTAGTCACGGCGTTGGATACCGTGCCCGAATGAGGGGACAGTTGGCGCGACCCGCCCGTCACGACGTGCTGGTGGCCGGTGGCTGCGCCACAGTCACGGTGGGCGCGCTGTGCCTGCTTCCGGTGCTCGCGCGGGTGGATTCGGGCGCCGGGGACGGAGTCCCGGAGGCCGGAGCCCTCGCCTGGTGGGTCGTGGTGGCGACGCTCGTTGCGCAGTCGATGGTCCTCCTCTGGCGGCGACGGTGCCCCGAGGTCGTCGCGGGAGCAGCAGCGGCGGCGGTGCCGGTAGGTGCAGTGGTCGGGATGGGTGCCGCGATCGGGCTCACCTCGTTGGCGGTTCTCGTCTCGGTCTACTCCCTGGCGACCGAGCGCCCCCTGGCGCGAAGCTGGCCGCTGCTGGCGGCCACGGGTGTCCTGGTCGCGGCCGGGAACGCCGCGGCGAGTGTCCGCGTCGATGTGCCGGTGGCCGAGGCGTCGTTCACTGGGATTGTTCAGGCCGTCGGCATCGTCGTGGCGCCGCTGGTGCTGGCCGCCTTGGTGGTGGCGCGCGGCGATTCGCGCCGCGCACGCGAGGATCGGCTGGCTGCGCTCGATCGGGAGTACGAGGCGTTGGTGGCGGCGGCAGTGGCACGAGAACGCACGGCGATGGCACGAGAGCTTCACGATATTGCGGCGCATCACTTGACCGGGATCGCGGTACTGAGCTCCGCGATCGCGACTCAGATCGATACCGACCCGACGGGTGCGAAGGAGGCGATCGGGGAGGTACGACGGCAGAGCGCCTCGGTGCTGCGAGACCTGCGCAGCCTGGTGGGGCTACTGCGCGACCACGACGAATCGGCCCTCCGAACCGACGTCCGCGTAGAGACGCTGGCGGGCATACCCGGGTTGGTCGCCGAGGTGGCCGCTGCTGGCCACGACGTCTCCCTGTCGATGCTGGCGGCCACCGATGGGCGCGCGCCAGGGGAGGGGGTCGGTCCCTTGGCCCAGCTGGCGGCGTACCGGACTGTGCAGGAGTCGCTCGCCAACGCCGGTCGGCACGCTGCGGGGGCCCGTTGTGAGGTCCAGGTCGACGACCGGGATACCGCGACCCTGGTGGTCGCGGTGCGCAACGCGACCCCCCGGCAACGGTCCGCCCCCTCGGTGAGCGGTGGACTCGGCCTGGTCGGGATGCGGGAGCGAGCCGAACTGACCGGCAGCGAGCTCGTGATCGGCGCGACCGTGGACGGTGGATGGCAGGTGCAGCTCCGGATACCCCGGTTTGGCTCGGAGGGGTCGCCGTGATCCGGGTGGTGGTCGCCGACGACCAGCCGATGGTGCGCGCCGGGCTGACCACACTGCTCAACGCCGCGCCCGACATCGCGGTAGTGGCTGCGGTCGAAGACGGGCGTGCCGCGATCGCGGCTGCACGGGCCCACCACGCCGACGTCGTGTGCACCGACATCCGGATGCCGGGCATGGACGGGATCGCCGCCACCCGGGAGCTGGCCGGACCGGGTGTCGAGACCCCAGTCGCCGTCCTGGTGCTGACTACCTTCGATATCGATGAATACCTTTTCGGGGCGTTCGAGGCTGGCGCGTCCGGGTTCCTGCTCAAGGACGCCGAGCCCGCGGAGTTGGTTGCTGCAGTGCGCTCGGTGGCCGCGGGCAACGGCACCATCGACACCTCGCTCACCAAGCGGGTGCTGCGTGAGGTCCTCACCCGGCGCGTCACTCGCCCCGTGGTGGCCGCACGGGCGACCGAGCTGCTCACCGCCCGCGAGCTCGACATCGTGCTGCTGCTCGCGCAGGGGATGTCGAACGACGAGATCGCCCACGAGTTGACCCTGGAGGTCTCGACGATCAAGTCGCACCTCGCCCGAATGATGCCGAAACTCGGCGCTCGATCACGGCTGCAGGCTGCGGTCTGGGCCTACCAGAACCGCATCGTCGACCTCCCCGACTGAGGGCTACCCAGGGGTTCTTGCATCAAAGGATGCAACCGGGGTCTTCGTCCTTGGGAGGCTCGCGGGGGAACGCCCCGTGTTCCTAGCGTGGTGGCATGACGATCCCCTATCCCGAAGTGGCGACGCGCACCGCTGTGCGCATCGTCGACCTCTACAAGTCCTACTCCAACGGCGTTGTCTCGGTGCCCGCTGTACGCGGTGTCTCGATTGCCCTGGACCGAGGCTCCTTCACGGCCGTGATGGGACCGTCGGGATCCGGCAAGTCAACGCTCCTCAGCTGCGCCGCCGGGCTCGACGTGCCGACTCGTGGGCGGGTCATCGTCGGTGAGCGCGACATCAGCTCTCTGTCATCTGACGCCCTGACTCGCTTCCGGCGCGACCACGTCGGCTTCGTATTCCAGGCCTACAACCTGATCGATCACCTGCCGGTGGTCGACAATGTCGCTCTCCCCGTGGTGCTCGCCGGGCGCGAGCCCGACACCAGGCGACTGGCCGAACTACTCGAGTCCGTCGGGCTGGCTGGCATGGAGAACCGGCTCCCCGGCGAACTGTCCGGCGGGCAGGCGCAACGCGCCGCGATCGCTCGGGCGCTGTTCACCCGCCCCGATGTTGTCTTCGCCGACGAGCCGACCGGCGCCCTCGACTCGCACTCTGCGGCCCAGGTCCTCGAAGTGCTCCGGTCATCGGCCCGTGACCTCGACCAGACCGTCGTGCTCGTCACGCACGATCCCGGGGTCGCGGCCGTCGCGGACCAGGTGCTCTTCCTCGCCGACGGTCTTCTCGTGGACCAGTTGGATCAGCCGAGTGCTGAGCAGATTGCTGCGATCATGCTTGCGTTGGGGCGATGAACGCGATGTGGAGTCTCGCGCGCCGCAGCGCCTGGGCGCACCGCGCCGGTCTTACCGGAACCCTGCTCGTACTCACCCTTGCCGGGATGGTCCTTGCCCTGGCCGGTGTCCTCGCCGAGTCCGGCCTCCGGGCCGACGGTGCCGTTCCTGGCAGCGGCCTGCTCCTGCTACTCGCCGGCTCGTTCTTCGGCACAGTCGTGATGGTCGCGGCTCTCGTCGTGGCCGCGACGGTCTCACTCGCCCTGCGCGGCCGTCGACGCGAGCTCGCTCTGCTCCGCGCTGTCGGTGCCACCGGTACGCAGTTGCGCGGCCAGATCTCGGCTGAGGTGCTGCTCGTCGGGCTGATCGCGGCCCCGTCGGGTGCCGTATCCGGAGTACTGGTGGCACCGCTGTTGAACCCGTTGTTGCGCGAGGCCGGTCTCCTCGCTCCGGGGAGTTCGCTGTCCCTCAGTCCACTGCCGATCCTGTGTGCCACGGCTCTGGTGCTGCCCGCAGCCTGGGTGGCCGCCCGGTTCGCCACCCGAGAAGCGCTGCGCCTGGCGCCGAGCCAGTCGGTGCGAGGCAGCACCGTCGAGGTCGGCACAGTGAGCGCCGTACGACGAGGCGCGGCGCTGATCCTGGGGTTGGCCGGGTTCGCGGCCGCCTTCAGCCCCCTCTTCGTCCCGGGCACAGTCGGCAGCGCAAGCGCCGCCACCTCGGCATTGCTCCTCGTCGGGGCCGCAGCGCTCCTCGGTCCGGTATTGGTGACCTGGTCATTCTCCCGCACATCCACGTGGGATCAGCGCCTCGGTGCCGCCGGCCGGCTCGCGCTGGGAAACGTCCGTGGCTTCTCCCACCGATTGACAATCGTCGTTGTTCCGCTCGCGCTCGCGCTGACCATTGGCACTGCCCAGACAACGGTCGACCGGACGATCGCCGAGGCGAGCGCCACGCAGTTGCGTGAAGGACTTGATGCCAACCTCGTCGTGAGCGCACCCGACGGGCTGTCCCGGTCGAGCATCGAGTCGATCACCGCGCTCCCCGAAATCGGCGGGACCACTGCGCTTACCAGCTCCACCGCACGGGTCCTCACCGACGCCGACCTGGACGGTGTCGTCGACGCCTTGGCCTGGGAGCCTACGACCGTGCGCTCGCTCGTCCCCGGCACTAGCGGACTACTCCTGGACCCGGACGTCAGAGCCGGGTCGCTGGATGACCTCACCGTCCCCGGCACGATCGCCATCAGCAGTGACGCCACCTTTGACACTGGCTTCCGGATGGGCGCACGCGTGCCGCTGCGGTGGGCGGACGGAACAACCTCCACACCTACCGTAGTGGCCGTCTACGAGCGGGGACTCGGCGTGGGCGACTACCTCGTCGGGCCGGATGGTCTCGGTGACATGCACCC
>JARICB010000306.1 GCA_029264225.1 Nocardioides sp.
CCGGCACTGAGTGCCTCCTCCAGGCTCCCCACCGGCTCGGTCTCCCAGAGTTCGATGCCGTACGCCGACAGCAGCGCCCGCAGTTCGGGCAGCCCCAGGTCGTAGCCGTCGGGGTGTTTCATCAGCAGTTCGTTGACGAGCCGTCGGCCCGCTGCCCGGTCCACGACCTCTTCGTCGGCCGAGGAGCCGTCCGGGGTGCGCAACCACACGGCGTACTCCACGACGCGTGCAAGCGCGCGGACCGCGGCCTCGACGGCCGGGTAGGACGGCACCGAGCCACGCCCGGCGCTGGCGCCCTCGACATCGGGCACCCGCAGTAGCTCGGGCACCCCCTCGGCGCCGAGGAAGGTGGACACGATGGGTTTGTCGGACTGCTCCCCCACCGCGGCGAGCACATTGGCGACGTCTTCGCCGGTGGTGTTGAGCGGCGGGATGTAGATCGCCGCGACGGCGTCCACCTCGGGGTCGTCGATGGCCGCGTCGAGGGCGTCCTCGAAGTCCTCGGCACCGGCATCGGCCCCGAGCGCGACCTGCTTGTTGACGACCAGGCCGACGCTGGTGGCAGCGTCGGCGGCGAGCAGGCCGAGCGCGTCGGAGTTGCCGATGATGGCGACTCGCCGGCCGCGAGGAAGCGGCTGGTGGGCGAGCAGTTGGGCGACGTCGAACATCTCCTCGAGGGTGTCCACCTGGATCACGCCCGCCTGCCGGAACATCGCATCGACGGCCTGCGAGGGGGCGGCGATCTTGCGCACCGCATGCCCCATGGGCACACCCTGGGAACTGCGCCCCGAACGCACGGCGACGATGGGCTTGCGTCGGCTGACGCGGCGCGCGATCCGGGAGAACTTGCGCGGGTTGCCGATGGACTCGAGGTAGAGCAGCACGACCTCGGTAGCGTCGTCCTCCAGCCAGTACTGGAGCAGATCGTTGCCCGACACGTCGGCACGGTTGCCGGCGCTGACGAAGGTGGAGAGGCCCAGTCCACGGTTGTTGACCTTCTCCAGGATCGCGGAGCCGAGGGCTCCGGACTGGCAGAAGAAGCCGGCTCGTCCACGCGGCGGGATCAGCGGCGACAGCGAGGCGTTGAGGCTGACGTCGGGGTCGGTGTTGATCACGCCGAGGGCGTTGGGGCCGAGTAGGCGCAGGCCGTAGGAGCGGGACAGCCCGACGAGGCGACGTTGACGCTGTCGCCCCTCTTCGCCGGTCTCGGCGAAGCCGGAGGAGATCACGACCAGCCCGTGCACACCCTTGGCGGCGCAGTCGAGCACGACGTCCTGCACGGCCTCCGCCGGGACGGCGACGATCGCGACGTCGACGTCGCCGGGGATGTCTCCGACACTCTTGTAGGCGGGCATTCCCGAAACGGCGTCGGCCGTCGGGTTGACGACGTAGACGCGACCGGTGAAACCCCCGAGAACAAGGTGCCGGACCAGGGCGGCCCCGATGGTGTCCTGTCGACGGCTCGCCCCGATCACTGCCACCGACTTCGGCCGGAAGAACGCCTCGATGGAGGCCGACTCGGCGCGGTGTTCTCGCTGCGCCATCACGCCGATGGCCGTGTCCGTCGGGTCGATCCGGAACTCCAACTCCATCACGCCCTCGTCGTAGGCGCTGGCCACCTGGTAGCCGGCGTCCTTGAACGTGTGGATCATCGGCTGGTTGTCCGGCAGCACCTCGGCCACGAAACGATCGATCCCGCGCTCACGGCCGGCCTGGGCGAGGTGCTCCAGCAGGATCTGGCCGATGCCGCGACCCTGGTGCTTGTCCTCCACGAGGAAGGCGACCTCGGCCTTGCCTGCCTCGATCGCGTCGTAACGGCCGACGGCGATCATCTCGTCGCCGATGGTGAGGATGAAGGCGACCCGGGCCACGTAGTCGACGTTGGTGAACCGCTTCACGTCGCGCGCGGAGAGGTTGGGCATCGGAGAGAAGAACCGGTAGTACTTCGACTCGTCCGAGACGCGGCTGTAGAACTCGACCAACAACTCCGCATCGTCGGGCCGGATCGGTCGGATGTGCGCGGTGCGACCGTCTCTCAGAAGGACGTCGGCCTCCCAGTGCCGCGGCGGCGGCGTGGTCGTCTCGACATCGGGGGTCCTCACTCGGCGAAATCTAGCCCACGCCGGTGGGGTCGGGGAGTCGAGTAACCCATTGAGTGGCCAGGTCGCCGGGGAGTCGCCGGGAACACCCCGGGTGCTCCCGGCGAGCCGACACCTCGTCTGGGCATCGGGACCGGGAGAATGCCTGCCATGGCGCGACGTACGACGAAACAACCACTTCCCGACGACTTCGAGGAGCACATCCTCGACACCGACATCGGCGACGAGATGCAGTCGTCGTTCCTGGAGTACGCCTACTCCGTCATCTACTCCCGGGCGCTGCCCGACGCCCGCGACGGGCTCAAGCCCGTCCAGCGGCGCATCCTCTACACGATGGACAAGATGGGTCTGCGCCCCGACCGCGGCCACGTCAAGAGCGCCCGGGTCGTCGGCGAGGTGATGGGTCGACTGCACCCCCACGGTGACACGGCGATCTACGACGCGCTGGTGCGGATGGCCCAGGCCTGGTCACTGCGGCTGCCGATGATCGACGGCCACGGCAACTTCGGCTCGCCCGACGACTCCCCCGCAGCCATGCGTTACACCGAGTGCCGAATGTTGCCCGCCGCCGTCGCCATGACCGTGTCGATCGATGAGAACACCGTCGATTTCAAGCCCAACTACGACGCCCGTGAGACCGAGCCGATCGTGCTGCCCTCCGCGATCCCCCACCTGATCGTCAACGGCACCACCGGCATCGCCGTCGGCATGGCCACCAACATCGCCCCGCACAACCTGGTCGAGGTCGTGCAGGCACTGCGTCACCTGATCAGCTCACCGCAGGCCACGCTCGACGACCTGATGCGCTTCATCCCCGGCCCGGACCTGCCGACCGGCGGAAAGATCGTCGGTCTCGATGGCATCCGCGACGCCTACGAAACAGGCCGCGGCACCTTCAAGATGCGAGCCACCGCACGGATCGAATCGGTCACGGCCAGGCGCAAGGGCATCGTCGTGACCGAACTTCCCTACGGGGTGGGCACCGAGCGGATCGTGGAACGGATCAAGGCGCTGGTGCTGTCCAAGAAGCTGATGGGCATCTCGGACCTCAAGGACCTCACCGACCGCTCCCACGGACTGCGGCTCGTGATCGAGGTGAAGAACGGCTTCGTACCCGAGGCCATTCTCGAGCAGCTCTACCGCCATACCCCCCTGGAAGACTCCTTCGGCATCAACGCGGTCGCCCTCGT
>JARICB010000336.1 GCA_029264225.1 Nocardioides sp.
CCACCCTGGCGGAGGCGGCGCACCTCCAGGACGCGTCCGTGGTCGCGGTTCCCCTGGCCTCCCACGGCGACCCGGCCGCCGACCACGAGCTCGGGGTGCGGGTGGTGGGCAACTACGCCGGGACCGACCCCGTCCACGCCCTCTCGGTCGTCGGCGACACCTACCCCGAAGACGTCGCCGCGATCGTCGCCGCCGACGAGCCCGCCCCGGACGAGCAGGGCCTGGTGCTCTTCTTCAGCGGCCTGTCCGGCAGCGGCAAGTCCACCCTGGCCCGGGCCCTCATGGATCGGGTGCTCGAAGAGGGTGTCCGCACCGTCACCAGCCTCGACGGCGACGTTGTGCGCCGCAACCTGTCGGCCGGTCTGAGCTTCTCGAAGGCCGATCGGGAGACCAACATCCGCCGCATCGGTTGGGTAGCCGCCGAGGTCTCGCGTCACGGGGGCCTGGCGATCTGCAGCCCGATCGCGCCGTTCGCCGAAACCCGGGCCGATGTGCGGAGCATGGTCGAGGAGGCCGGTGGGGCCTTCTTCCTGATCCACGTGGCCACCCCGCTCGAGGAGTGCGAGAAGCGCGACCGCAAGGGCCTCTACGCCAAGGCCCGCCGCGGCGAGATCCCCGAGTTCACCGGCATCTCCTCGACCTACGAGGAGCCCGATGACGCGGCCGTGCGGGTCGACACCACCGGCCGCAGCATCGAGGCCGCACTCCACGACGTACTCGACGCGCTGGCCGAGACCGGCCACCTCGACCTCAGGACCGCCGACGCCGCGACCGCGCCCCAATGATGGCCAGCACCGAGATGTCTACTATGTTGATGGTCATTGTTTTTGCACCTGTTGAGGAGAGCTGATGAGCGACCTGATCACGATGACTGCGCTGTCTATCCTGGCGGCCGGTTTCTTCGTCGGGATCGTGGTCGGCCTGACCGGCATGGGCGGCGGTGCCCTGATGACCCCGGCGCTGCTCTTCCTCGGCGTGGGCGAGGCGGCGACGGTGGTCACCGCCGACCTGACCGCTGCCGCGATCTACAAGACCGGCGGCGCGATCGTGCACAAGCGCGAGGGCTCGCCCAACATGCAGCTCGCCAAGTGGCTGGTCATCGGTTCGGTGCCGATGGCCATGCTCGGCCCACACCTGATCTCCTACTTCACTGATCCCGGCGACCTCGACCGCACCCTGAAGCTCTGCATCGGCTTCGCCCTGCTGCTGGCGGCCGCGACCTATGCCCTGCGGCTCTACATCAACCTGCGCCGGGTGCGCGGCGAAGGCCACGTGCCCGACGAGAACCCGAAGATCCGCCCGATCCCGACGCTGCTGGTGGGAGCGCTGGGCGGCCTGCTGGTCGGCGTCACCAGCGTCGGCTCCGGTTCGGTGATCATGATCGCCCTGCTGATGCTCTACCCCGGGCTCAGCGCCGTGAAGTTGGTCGGCACCGATCTGGTGCAGGCGGTTCCGCTGGTGATGGCGGCAGCGATCTCCAACATCGCCCTGCACGGCCTCGACTGGATGGTGCTGATCCCGCTGGTGATCGGTTCGGTGCCCGGCACCCTGATCGGCGCCAAGATCGCCCCGAAGGTGCCGCAGTCGATCATCCGTCGCGGCATCGTGGTGGTGCTGACGATGAGTGGTGTCGCACTGCTGGACAAGGCCGGCTGGGCGCCGCTCGGTGCGGGTGAGGACCAGACCCACCCGATGCTGATTGCCGGTGTCGGCCTGGTCGTCCTGGTCGTTCTCCCCATCGTCTGGGGCTTCCTGCGCAAGAGCCAGGGGCTGCCGATGTTCGGCTCCCCCACCATCGCCCAACTCGAGGATCCGCACTACAAGCCGGGGTTGATCGGGATGAAGTACACCGACGCTCCCGACTGAGGGCCACTTCGGCTCGCGGGCGGCGCCGCCTACGGCGTGTCGCAGGCGGCGGACGGCGTGTCGCGGCGTACGACGCGTCGAAGCGGCCCCTGTGGAGGAGCGTTCGCGGGGACGCCCGCGGCGGGCGAGACTTCCGGGATGGACACCGTCGCCGCACTCACCCGTCTCGGGGGGATCGCGACGGCGAGCGAGGTGCTGGCCCTCACCACCCGCAAGCGGTTGCGCGGTGCCGTGTCGGCGGGGCGGGTCGTGCACGTGTCGCGCTCCCGCTACGCGCTGCCCGCGGTGGACGAGGCCAGGGCACTGGCGATCAGCCTCGACGGCCACCTGCGACTGTTGAGCGCGGCCGCCCACTGGGGTTGGAAGACGAAGTGGCCGGCCCGATGGCCACAGCTCCAGGTCGCCGAACGGCCGGCCGTGCCCACTGACGCGAGCGTCAGGGTCGGCGCGCTGCCATCGGGCGATCTCGACGGTTGGGCGACCTCCCGGGTCCGCACCGTGCTGGACTGCGCAGCGGAACTGCCGTTCGACGAGGCCCTCGCGGTGGCCGACTCGGCGCTGCGCAGTGGGGAGGTGACTTCGGCCGAGTTGGAGCGGGCGGCACCTCACGACGTACGCCGCGTGGTCGAGCATGCCAGCGCGCTCGCGGCCAACCCGTTCGAGTCGGTGCTTCGCGCGATCCTGATCGAGGCAGGCATCGCGGTCGTGCCCCAGTGGGCGACGACCATCCACGGCGTTACCTACCACCCCGACCTCGCCGACCCGCTTCACGGCATCGCCATCGAGGCCAACTCGTGGGCTCACCACGCCAGCAAGGTCGATCACGACCGGGACTGCGTGCGCTACAACGCCCTGGTGCTCGCTGGTTGGGTCGTGCTGCGCTTCACGTGGGAGCAGGTCATGTTCGCCCCGGACGAGGTGGTGGCGACGGTGCGGGCGGCATTGGCCCTGCGCTGCTGCGCCTGAGGGCCACTTCGCGCGGCGTACGACGCCAACTGTCGGCGTGTCGTGCGCGGCGTACGGCGTGTCGCAGCTTCACGCCTCGCCAGTGGCCCCGCTCACGGGCAGCCCGAGCAAGTCACGACACTCGGCGGGCGTCATGGGCTCGCGCTGGGCCAGCTGCCCCAGCGCGACGGCGCGTTCGACGAGCTGCGCGTTGTTCTCGACGGGTACGCCGCGGGCGATCGTCAACACGTCCTCCATCCCGACGCGCAGGTGCCCACCCATCGACAACGAGGCCATCGCCACCGACAAGGTGCTGCGCCCGATGCCGGTGGCCGACCAGCTGGTGACCTGCGCCGGCAGCGCGGCGACGCCGGCCACGAGCGCCGGCGCGGTGCCGGGCATCCCGCCGGGCACGCCCATCACGAAGTCGCAGTGCACCTTGCCGCCGGCCGGCGGACCGTAGAGGGACAGCAGCCGGCCCAGGGCATGCACCTGGCCGAGGTCGAAGAGCTCGAACTCCGGTGCCACCCCCCGCTCGAGGGCGAGCTGGTAGAGCTCGGCGACGAAGGGCCACGGGTTGAGGAAGACGTCGTCGCCGAAGTTGGTGGTGCCCATGGTCAGGCTGCACGAGTCGGGCTCGGCGTCGAGCACCTTGAGCCGCTCCGCGAGCGGGTCGTGCACGGAGCCGCCGGTGGAGAGCTGCACCACCAGCGACGACGCCGACCGCACGGCTGCCACCCATTCGCGCAGCAGACCCTGGTCGAGCGTCGGCGCGTGGTCGGCGTCGCGAACGTGCAGATGGATCATCGCCGCGCCCGCTGCCTCGCAGGCAGCCGCGGTGGCCGCGATCTCCTCCGGCGTGGTCGGAAGCTGCGGACAATCAGCCTTGGCCGTCTCGGCGCCGGTCGGCGCGACTGTGATCAGAAGTCCCTGCGTCATGGACACACCCTAGGGGCGGCAGGCCGGTGAGGATGCTCACCGGCCTGCCGTCACCGAAGTCAGCTCCCGCTGTTGATCATGCCTGCACCGACGGTGACGCCGGTGGCCTCGTCGATCAGGATGAAGGAACCCGTGGTGCGGTTCTTCGAGTACGGGTCACACAGCAGCGGCATCGTCGTACGCAGTTGGACGCGGCCGATCTCGTTGAGACCGAGCTCGCCTGCCTCCATGTCGCGGTGCAGGGTGTTGATGTCGAGGCGATATTGGATGTCCTTGATCATGGCGCGGCCCGTGCGGGTCGTGTGCTTGATCGCGAGCTTCTGGCGCGGACGCAGCGGCTCGTTGGTCATCCAGCAGATCATCGCGTCGATGTCCTGGCTGGGCTTCGGAGCGTTCTTCGGCCGGGCAATCATGTCTCCGCGCGAGACGTCGACGTCGTCGGCGAGGTGCACCGTGACCGACATCGGCGGGAACGCCTGCTCCAGGTCTTCGTCGAAGAGCTCGATCCGAGAGATGGTCGAGGTCATGCCGCTGGGCAGGACGACGACCTCGTCGCCCGGCTTGAGCACCCCGCCGGCCACCTGACCGGCGTAGCCACGGTAGTCGTGGTAGGCGTCCGACTTGGGTCGGATGACGAACTGCACGGGGAACCGGGTGTCGACGAGGTCGCGGTCGGAGGCCACGTGCACGTGCTCGAGGTGATGCATCAGCGTGGGGCCGTGATACCAGGGAGTGTTCTCCGAGCGGTTGACCACGTTGTCGCCCTGCAGCGCGGAGATCGGGATGACCTCGAGATCAGGGATGTTGAGCTTGGCAGCGAACTGCGTGAACTCCTTGTGGATCTTCTCGTAGACCTCTTCGGACCAGTCGACCAGATCCATCTTGTTGATGGCGAGCACCAGGTGCGGCACCCGCAGCAACGACAGGAGTACAGCGTGGCGCCGCGACTGCTCGGTCAGGCCGTTACGGGCGTCGACCAGCACCAGGCCCAGGTCAGCGGTGGAGGCACCGGTGACCATGTTGCGGGTGTATTGGATGTGGCCCGGGGTGTCGGCGATGATGAACTTGCGGGTGGGCGTGGCGAAGTAGCGGTAGGCCACGTCGATGGTGATGCCCTGCTCGCGCTCGGAACGCAGTCCGTCGGTGAGCAGCGCCAGGTCGGTGTAGTCATAACCCTTGGACTGGCTGGTCGACTCCACCGCCTCGAGCTGGTCCTCGAAGATCGACTTGGAGTCGAGGAGCAGCCGGCCGATGAGGGTGGACTTGCCGTCGTCGACCGAACCTGCGGTCGCGAACCGGAGCAGATCCATGTCGTCGGGATTGTGGGACTCGGTGCTGGCCATCAGAA
>JARICB010000354.1 GCA_029264225.1 Nocardioides sp.
CCGGCACCTACAGCGTGTTCGGCCACCAGATGCGTTTCGACCTCTCGCAGGGTTTTCCGCTGGTGACCACCAAGAAGGTGCACACCCGCTCGATCTTCGGTGAGTTGCTGTGGTTCCTGCGTGGTGACACCAACGTCGCGTGGCTCCAGGAGCGCGGCATCTCGATCTGGGACGAGTGGGCAGACGAGGCCGGCGACCTCGGCCCCGTCTACGGCCATCAGTGGCGCTCCTGGCCGACCCCCGACGGTGGGCACATCGACCAGATCGCCCGGCTGATCGAGGGCATCCGCACCAACCCAGATTCGCGGCGCCACGTCGTCTCGGCCTGGAACGTCGCCGACGTCGACGAGATGGCGCTGCCCCCGTGTCACACGCTGTTCCAGTTCTACGTCGCCGAGGGGCGGCTGTCGTGCCAGCTCTACCAACGCTCCGCCGATGCGTTCCTCGGCGTGCCGTTCAACATCGCCTCGTATGCGCTGCTGACGCACATGGTGGCTCAGGTGACCGGGCTGGAAGTGGGCGATTTCGTGCACTCCATGGGTGATGCCCACCTCTACTCCAACCACGTGGAGCAGGCGCGTCTCCAACTGACGCGGGAGCCACGGCCGTTGCCGACGCTGCGGCTCAACCCCGACATCACCGAGATCGACGGTTTCGAGCTGGCCGACATCTCCGTCGAGGGCTACAACCCGCATCCCGGGATCAAGGCACCGATCGCCGTATGACGTCTCGGACCCAGCGCGTCGTCATGGTGGCGGCGTACGGCGACAACCGGGTGATCGGCAACGAAGGCGCCATCCCGTGGCGCATCCCCGAGGACTTCGCGCACTTCAAGGCCGTCACGCTGGGGCATACGCTGCTGATGGGCCGGGCCACCTGGGACTCGATCGGTCGGCCACTGCCCGGCCGCAGCACCGTCGTACTGACCCGCGATCGCGACTGGGCCCCGGCCGGCTTCGAAGACACGGTCGCCGTCGCGCACTCGCTGGAATCGGCGCTGGCGTTGTGTGCCGACCTGCCCGGCGACACGATCATCGCCGGAGGTACGCAGGTCTATGTCGCCGCGATGCCGCATGCGAGCCACCAGATCCTGACCGAGGTGCACCAGTCGCCGCTCGGTGACGCCACCTACCCGACGTTCGCACTGGCCGAGTGGGTCGAGACCCGACGCGAGCCGCGCCCCGACCTGGGGCTCGACTGGGTGTGGTGGGAGCGCAATGGCTGAGCTCGCGCTGGTGATCGACGCGATGTCGGCGGTAGCGCCCTACGAACAGGTCAAGGACGCCATCACCGCACAGGTCGACTCGGAGGCATTGTCGCCCGGCTTCCGGCTCCCCCCGGTGCGGACCCTGGCCACCGACCTCGGCATCGCCGCCAACACCGTGGCACGGGCCTACCGCGAGCTCGAATCGGCAGGGGTCGTGGAGACGCGCGGTCGCGCGGGCACCTTCGTATCGGGCAGGGGAGTGGAGCGCGCTGCCCGAACCGCCGCGCTGTCCTACGTCGAAACCGTTCGGACGTTGGGGCTCAGCGATGCCGCCGCCCTCGAGCAAGTACGCCGCGTGCTCACCACCGACTGACGCTGCCCCCAGTCCGGCGATGTTTCGCTGTTACTTCGGGGTTGCTGCGCCGGGCTTCGGGGGCAGCGTGCGGACGTGCGCGAGTCCTCGCTCGACCCACAACTCCAGTGCCGACTCGGTGTGCAGAACGTCGGGGGCCACGACCAGCCAGCCGCTCAGCGACCGGCCATGCATCTCGGCGGGCCGCACGGTCGTGCCGTCGACCCAAGCGACTCCGGCTGTGGGGTCGACCCGCACCATGAGTTCGCCGCCGCTGTTGGCGGTCAGCGCCATGTGGCCCTCGATCATGAAGCCGAGTCCGCCGAACATCCGGCGCTCGGTCAGGCCCGGCTCGCCCTCGAGCAGGTGCCGGATGCGTTCGGCCAACTCTTCGTCGTACGCCATGGGGATCAGTATGGAACCTCCGACGACCGCCCCGGCTGGTCGCGCGCCCTCACTCAGTGCGTAGACGCGCGGACAATGGTGGTCGGACAGGGCGTCGGCCACGCTCAGCGGTGGGCCGTAGCGGGACCAATGTCCGCGTGTCTACGCGGGCGGCGTGCCGTTCGACCAGGGTCGGGCGAGTGCGGCAGAGGGCTGACGAAGTCGTGTCCACATTGTCGGTGGCGGGTGCTTGGCTGGAGTCATGTCAGCGAGCACCGCATCCACCCAGCTGCCGGACACTCCGGCCGCGGTGTTGGCTGCATTGCGCTGCGAGCAGGACGCCCGCCGCGACTCCGAGATCCGTTCCATGAGCTTGGCGGCCCATTGGGTTGCCCTGCACCCGGTCGCTGACCCCTCGCACCCCGAGGCGTGTTTCCAGTCGCCCAAGACCTTCGCCGGGGAAGGGTCACCGCCCATCGATGAGTTCTGTGTCCCCGAGCTCGCCACCAAGCTCGCCATGACGTGTGACGCTGCTGGGTCTTACCTCACCGATGTCATCGAGCTGCGCTACCGACTTCCTCGACTCTGGGCCGCGATCCTTACCGGCACCGTCACCCCCTGGCGGGCCCGGGTCATCGCCCAGACCACCGTCGCCCTGACCGAGCAGGCCGCTACCTTCGTCGATGCCCAGACCTGCTGGTGCGCCAACCGGCTCACCCCCAGCCAGCTCTCGCGACTCGTCGACCACGCCCGCGCCCGCTATATGCCCGAGGCGCTGCAACGCGACCAAGACGCCTCGGCCGACAAGCGCCACGTCACCTTCGAAACCGACCAGGTCTCCTTCGACGGCACCATCCACCTCGACGCCAACCTCGACATCCCCGACGCCCTCGCCCTGGCCGACGCCGTGAAGAACGGCGCCGCCCACCTCGCCACGCTCGGCTCCACCGACACCCTTAATGGGCGGCGTGCGAGCGCGTTGGGTGATCTTGCCCGCCGCCAGCACCCGCTGCCCTTCGCTGACCACGACGACGCGGGCCAGGCTGACTCCGCTGCTGTGGCGCCGCCGTCGACTCAGTTGGTGATCTATGCGCATCTGTCGACCGATGCGATCACGCACTACGACACCGGGGCCCCGACGAGGGAGTGCCTGACGGGGTACGTCGAGCAGGCGGGTGGTCGGGTGTTGAGTGCCGACCAGATCCGGGCCTGGTGCGGACGGCCCGAGGTCCAGGTCGTGGTGAAGCCAGTCATTGATGTGCGTGCACGCCTGGAGACGACCGGCTACACGCCGACGGCCCGGTTGCGTGAGCAGGTGATCGCCCGAGACCGCACGTGCGTGTTCCCGTGGTGTGGACGCAACGCCAGACGTTGCGATCTGGATCATGTGGTGCCGTTCGATCACGACCATCCCGGCCAGGGCGGCTCGACCAGTAGCGACAACCTTGCCGCGTTGTGCCGACGACACCACCGACTCAAAACACGCGGCCGGTGGCAGTACGAAATGAAGGCTTCGGGTGAGTTCGTCTGGACGAGCCCGCTCGGTCACCTCTATCTGCGTGACCACACCGGCTCGCGAGCGATAGACCCGCCCGACCAGTAGCTGAAACGCCCCACACCCCGCAGACCCACCAACTGCGGGGGCACCGGCGCGTCCGGGGGAGAACGAGGCGGCCCAATCCCGGTTTAGCCCGCAAGTCGTCGGCGCGGGCGGCTCTCACCCGCTATCGTCCCCGCATGACTCGGGCGACTCGAAGTGTGCTGGCTGCTCTGAGCGCGCAAGCGCTCGCCTGTCTACTGCTTGTCGGGGCTCCGCCCTCAACCAGCGCCGAGACGGGCCAAGCCTCGTCTCAGACCGCGCTGAAGCAGAAGGCGACACAGGCGAAGACGACGCAGGCGAAGGCGAAGGCGAGCGCGAGCCTGCCCGGCGGCGGCACGGCAGTCTTCGGCAAGAAGCACTTCCTGACCGCCTACTACGGAACGGCGGGCACTTCCCAGCTCGGAGTGCTGGGCGAGACCGACCCCGACACGGCGTTCACGCGGATCAAGCGGGCGGGCAAGTCGTCCCTGAAGCCCGGCGAGAAGTTGATGCCGGTCTACGAACTGATCGTCACGGTCGCCGACCCGGTCGAGAACGCGGCCGCTGCGGGCGAGTTCAGCCACGACATCCTGCACAGTCGGGTGCAGGAATACATCGACGCCGCCCACCGCAACGGCGCACTCCTGGTGCTCGATCTCCAACCGGGCCGGAGCGACTTTCTCGAGACGGCCAAACGGTGGGAATGGGCCCTGCAGGACCCGTGGGTCGGGCTCGCCCTCGACCCGGAGTGGCGAGTGGGACCAGATCAGGTGCCCGGCCAGGTCATCGGTCAGGTGCAGGCCAAGGAGATCAACCGGACTGCCGGCTGGCTCTCGCGTCTCACGAAGACCCACGGGTTGCCCGAGAAAGTGCTGATGATCCACCAGTTCCAACGCGGGATGGTCCCCGATGTCGCCAAGGTTCGCAAGCGGGCCGGGATCGCGATGGTCCAGCA
Organism: Nocardioides sp.; assembly: GCA_029264225.1. GTDB lineage: Bacteria > Actinomycetota > Actinomycetes > Propionibacteriales > Nocardioidaceae > Nocardioides. The sequence continues at coordinate 4,478 of JARICB010000354.1, forward strand.
TGTCGACGGCTTCGGCACTCCCGCGATCAAGCTCGCCACCTACAACAATGTGGCCCGGCCGCGCGCGTTCACGATGGGCTTCAAGATCTTCTACGACGAGGACCAGCCGCGGATGCGTCCGCGTGCGGTGCGACGGCTCAAGGACGTCAGGTTCGTGTCCTTCCAGTGACGTCGTCCTGCGCCGGTCAGCCCTGCGCGTGGCAGGCTGGACGCTATGGACCTGCGCATCTTCACCGAACCCCAACAGGGCGCCACCTATGACGACCTCCTGGCTGTCGCTAGGACGAGCGAGGAGCTCGGTTTCGGGGCGTTCTTCCGCTCCGACCACTACCTGACGATGGGCGGTGACGGGCTCCCCGGCCCGACCGACGCCTGGACCACTCTGGCCGGCCTGGCCCGCGACACCTCGACGATCCGCCTCGGCACGCTGATGACGAGTGCGACGTTCCGCCACCCCGGAGTGCTCGCCATCCAGGTCGCGCAGGTTGACCAGATGAGCAACGGGCGGGTCGAACTCGGCCTGGGTGCCGGCTGGTTCGAGGCCGAGCATGCGGCGTACGGCATCCCGTTCCCCGACACACGCGAGCGGTTCGACCGCTACGAGGAGCAGTTGGCCGTCGTCACCGGGCTGTGGGCGACTCCGGCGGGGGAGACCTTCAGCCATGACGGTGAGCACTACCAACTCACCGACAGCCCGGCGCTGCCCAAGCCGGTGCAGGACAAGGTGCCGGTGATCGTCGGCGGCGTGGGCAAGAAGCGCACGCCGGCCCTGGCTGCGCGCTACGCCGACGAGTTCAACCTGCCGTTCGTCGACCTTGACACGACCCGCGCCCAGTTTGGGCGGGTCAGCCAAGCCTGCGAAGCCATTGGTCGTGACCCGGAGACGATGACGTGGTCGAGCGCGCTCGTCGTGTGCTGCGGCGCCGACGAGGCAGAGGTGCGCCGTCGCGCCGAGGCGATCGGTCGCCAGCCCGACGAGTTGCGCGCCAACGGCATCGCAGGCACGCCCGACGAGGTGATCGAACGGATCGGTCAGTTCGCCGAGGCCGGGGCGCAGCGCATCTACCTTCAGGTGCTGGACCTGGCCGATCTCGATCACCTGAGGCTGCTCGCGGATCGGGTCATGGCGCAGGTATGAGGTGTGGGGGCGATAGCCTGACCCCATGACAAGCGCTGCACCATTCGGCCGTCTGTTGACCGCGATGGCCACCGCATTCCACGACGACGGCTCGGTCGACCTCGAAGGCACCGCCAAGATTGCGTTGCACCTGGTGGAGCACGGCCACGACGGCGTTGTCGTCAGTGGCACCACAGGTGAGTCGCCGACGACGAGCACGGCCGAAGACGGCCAGATCCTCCAAGCCGTGCTGGAAGCCGTCGGTGATCGCGCCTGGGTGGTCGCCGGTGTCGGCACCAACGCCACCGCCCACTCGATCGAGCTGGCCGAGCAGGCCGCCGGGCTCGGCGCGCACGGTCTGCTGCTCGTCACCCCCTACTACAACAAGCCCAGCCAGGACGGCGTCCTGCATCACTTCCGCAGCGTCGCCCAGGCCACCGACGTGCCCGTGATGCTCTACGACGTGCCCAGCCGTACCGGCACCACGATCTCCCTCGAGACCTATCAGCGGGCGAGCGAGATCGATTCGGTCACCAGCGTCAAGGACGCCGTGGGCGAGCTGTCCCGGATCGCCCGACTCGTCGACCTGGGCTACGCCGTCTACAGCGGCGACGACGCCAACACGTTGGGTGTCCTGGCCAGCGGCGGATGCGGTCTTGTCAGCGTCGTCGGTCACGTCGCCGGCACCGAGCTGAAGTCGATGATCGAGTCGTTCCTGGCTGGCGACAACGACGCTGCGCTTGCGACCTACACCCGCCTGCTGCCTGCCTTCGACGCCGTCATGGGCGTCGCCAACTACGGAGCAACCACCGCCAAGGCAGCGCTGGAGCTGCGCGGTGTGCTGGACAACCGGAACGTGCGAGGTCCGCTCGTTCCGCTCGACGACGACGAGGTCGCGGCGCTGCGCGCCGGGCTTGCCGCGTCGGGCCTGATCTGAGGAGAACCGTGAGCCATTCCCATCCCGAACTGAGCCTGCCCGCGCCGCTGAAGAAGGGTGGTCTCCGGATCATCCCGCTCGGTGGCCTCGGTGAGGTCGGCCGCAACATGACCGTCTTCGAGTACGACGACCGACTGCTGATCGTCGACTGTGGCGTCCTCTTCCCGGAGGATCATCACCCCGGCGTCGACCTGATCCTTCCCGACTTCGACCCCATCCGGGGACGCCTCGACAAGGTGGAGGCCCTGGTCCTGACCCACGGACACGAGGACCACATCGGTGCCACGCCCTACCTGCTCCGCGAGCGCGGTGACATCCCGCTCGTCGGCTCGGAGCTGACGCTCGCGCTGCTCGACCCCAAGCTGCGCGAGCACCGGCTCAAGGAGACCGTGCACCACAAGGTCGCGGCGGGGGAGACCATCACCTTCGGACCGTTCGTGCTCGAGTTCATCGCCGTCAACCACTCGATTCCCGATGCCTTGGCAGTCGTCATCCGCACCGGCGCCGGCGTGGTCCTGCACACCGGCGACTTCAAGATGGACCAGTTGCCCCTTGATGGCCGGATTACCGACCTCAACGAGTTCGCCCGCCTCGGGGACGAGGGTGTCGACCTGTTCATGACCGACTCGACCAACGCCGAAGTGCCGGGGTTCACCACCAGCGAGAAGGAGATCGCGCCGGTCCTCGACGGGGTCTTCCACAAGTCGAACCAGCGGATCATCGTGGCCTGCTTCGCCTCGCACATCCACCGGGTCCAGCAGGTGCTCGACGCTGCGGTGGCCCACAACCGCAAGGTCGCCTACGTCGGCCGGTCGATGGTTCGCAACATGGCGATCGCCAAGGACCTGGGCTACCTCAAGGTTCCGGCCGGGGTGCTGGTCGACGCCAAGGAGCTTGCCAACCTGCAGGTCGAGCGACAGGTGCTCGTCTCGACCGGATCGCAGGGGGAGCCGCTCAGCGCGCTGAGCCGGATCGCCCAGCGCAGCCACGCGTTCGTCCACCTCGAGCAGGGCGACACCGTCGTGCTGGCGAGCTCGCTGATCCCGGGCAACGAGAACGTCGTCTACCGCGTCATCAACGGGCTCTCCCGCTGGGGCGCCAACGTGGTGCACAAGGGCAACGCCCTGGTCCACGTCAGTGGCCACGCCAGCGCTGGTGAACTTCTCTACTGCTACAACATCGTCAAGCCGCGCAACGTGCTGCCGATCCACGGCGAGATCCGCCACATGCGGGCCAACGCCGAACTGGCGATCGCCACCGGGGTCCCGGCCGAGCGGGTCCTGATGGCGGAGGACGGCGTGGTCGTCGACCTGGTCGACGGGATCGCCAAGGTCGCCGGCAAGGTGGCGTGCGGCTACGTCTACGTCGACGGATCGACCGTGGGCGGCGACATCACCGAGTCCTCGCTCAAGGACCGCCGCATCCTGGGTGAGGAGGGTTTCATCTCGGTCATCGTGGTGATCGACTCCGTCACCGGGAAGGTCTGCAACGGCCCCGAGATCCACGCCCGCGGCTTCGCCGAGGACGACTCGACCTTCGACGAGGTCAAGCCGGCGATCGTCGATGCGCTGGCGCGGGCGGTGGCCGACGGTGGCGTCGACTCCTACCTGCTCCAGCAGAGTGTGCGCCGGGTGGTCGGCCGCTGGGTCAACAAGGCTCACCGTCGCCGCCCGATGATCGTCCCCGTCGTGATCGAGGCCTGAGGGGATGAAGGCGGCGTACAGCTCCAACGACGAGGCCGCGCCGGTTCCGGCGTTGCAGCGGTTGTTCGAGCTCGTGCGCCGTGTCAACGCCTCCACCGACACAGCCCAGGTGCTTGAGGAGATCGTTCACGGCGTGGTCGAGGTCCTCGGCTACGGCGTGGCGGCCATCGCGCGGCTGGAGGGCGACATGCTGGTGATGACCGCTGTGGCCGGTCCTGACGACGTACGCCGACAGATCCTCGGCCGCAGGACCCCCGCCATCGAGATCCTGGATGAATACCGCCAGGCCGACAGTTGGGGGATCCTCCGGTTCGTGCCGCACGGGCGGATGGACGAAAGCCGAATCACCGCAGCCTGGATCCCAGACTTCGAGCCGGATCCCGATCCCTTGGCCTGGCACCCGGAGGACACGCTCTACGCCCCGCTCTACTCCGCCACCGGGGGGTTGCTCGGCAACATGGCGGTGGACCTGCC
>JARICB010000367.1 GCA_029264225.1 Nocardioides sp.
CCGGCACCGCCCAGGTTCTTCGCGGTGGTTGTGACGTGCAGTGGTAGGTCGCTCCGGGCGTCCAGCACGGCCCGAGTGTCGTCGGTGCTGCAGTTGTCGATCACGATCACCGCGTCGGGACGGCGGGTCTGCGCCGCGAGCCCGTCCAGCATCCGGGTCAGCAGTTCGGCCCGGTTGAAGGTCACGATGACGACCGCCACGGTTTCGGAGACAGCACTCATCGCAGATACCTTTCGTGGCCGTCGTACTCCTCGGCCAGGCCTGCTCGCATGGCGCTGGCACTGAGTCGCAGGCGAGCCAGGCTGGGGCGGGTGAAGGTGTAGAACCAGACGGTCTTGACCACGAACGCCAGGGCATGAAGCGGTCCGCGGTAGTCACGCAGGTTGACCAGGTTGTTGCGGGCCATGCAGTAGTGCTTGAGGTCGCTGGGGCTGTGGTTGTAGGTCGTGCGGCCGAACAACATCTCGGTTCCCAACTCGCCCACACTCGGGTGCATCACCAGCGCGTCGGTGATCGTTGCTACCCGGGCACCCGCCTCGCGGGCCCGCCACAGGTATTCGACGTCGTCACCCCAGATGAAGAACTCTTCGCGGGGCAGACCGATCAGGTCGACCAGTTCTGCGGTGACCAGCACCCCGTTGAACGGGATCACGATGTCGCTCAGCACCCCGTCACGGGCCTTGCTGCGCGCCTGGTCGAGGCTACGCACCACGCTGGCGCTGCCCGGCAGCCGGATCGGGAACACCAGCCTGCTCGGATCGTCCTCGTCGAGAACCAGTGGTCCCCAGAAATCGTAGTCGTGGGCCAACAACGTGCCCAGACAGTGGGGTTGCGGCAGTCCGTCGTCATCCATGAGCCAGACCAGGTCGGCGTCGCGGTCGATCGCCCAGGACAGACCGTCGTGGAATCCGCCGGCACCGCCCATGTTGCGGGGAAGGACGCGATGCAGGAGGGGGGTCTCCCCCGTGGTCGGCGTCGCCGCGAGCCAACTCCCGGTGCCGTCGGTCGAGGCGTTGTCGATGACGAGCACCTCGTCGACCTCGCTGACCTCACCGAGGCGAGCGACCAGGCGCTGGAGCAGCGCCAACCGGTTGAAGGTGACGACAACGGCGACAACGCGTCGATCCGGGCCGTGAGTCACGTCCTCCACCTTAGGGGCTGCTCGATCAGCAGGCCGATCCCAGGTCGTCGGCCTGGTTGGCGGCGTAGCCGTCCTTCAGGCTTCCGAACGATCCGCCAGTGACCGCCGGCGACGTCGCCGGGGTGGTGGCGGGCTGGTCACTGCTGGACCCTGCCCCCTTCTCGGCGCTGGGCGCACTGGGCGCGGCCGGTGCGGGCTTGCGACCCTCGGCGCGCGCGATCGCGTCGGCGACCAACGTATGTACGACGTCGATGTCGGGGTCGGCGGTGACGACCTTGGGTGGGACCAGGGACACGCTGCCGAGCTTCTGCGACTTGGCCTTGATGGCCAGGGCGAGGAAGGTGTCGACCTCACTCTTGGGCACGTCGGTGGAGATCATCTGCGACGACGCAGCGGCGATCTTGGAGAAGTTCTTCAACGCGTCCTGGGGCGTGATCTGCTGAAGCATCGCGTTCATGACGCACTTCTGCCGGGCCATCCGCGAATAGTCGTCGGAGCCTTCGCGGGCCCGGGCGAACCACAGCGTGTCCATCCCGTCGAGCTTGCGGGTGCCGGGCTCGATGTAGCGGAAGAAGTCGTCGTGGGGCAGACCGACGGGGATCGGGTCCCGCACGGTCAAGGTGACACCGCCGACGGCATCGACCAGGTTGCGGAAGCCGGCCAGGTTGACCATCGCCCAGTAGTTGATCTTCAGCCCGGTAATGCCTTCGATCGCCATGACCGTGGCGTCGATACCCGGGTTGTCGGACTTCTTGAACAGTTCGGTGTGATCGCCTGCCCAGGTGGAGACGCCGTTGAGGTAACAGTCGTCGCAGTCGAAACCGCGCGGGAACTGCTTGTCCATGACCGACCCCTCGGCGAAGGGGAAGTTCGCCATGTTGCGCGGCAGCCCGATCAACACCGTCTTGCCGGTGGTGGCGTCGATACTGGCGACGGTCAGCGAGTCGGGACGCAGGCCCCAGCGTCCGGCGCCCGAGTCACCGCCGAGAAGCAGCACGTTGAAGCGGCCCTCATGGGCTCCGACCACCTGGCCATCGCCGAACATCGTGAGCATGAAGTGGCGTTGCACGCCGACCATGTGCGCGCCGAAGAGCAGCGCACCGGCGACCGAGAAGCAGAGCAGTCCGTTGATACCGACCACGGCCATCCGCTGGCGTTGGTGCAGACCGAGCGGCTGGCCGAGCCGCCACGCATCCAGGAACAGGAGCGCCCAGCCGATGGCGAGGGCCATCAGGCTCAGCCGTACGACACCGAGCAGCAGGGTGTTGGACACCGCCCAGAAGACGAACCCGTGCGAGAGGGAGGACACGACAAGGACCAGGGCAGCGATCAGCAGCAGCGCCATCCAGGTGCGCGTAGCGATCCGTCCAGCACGTCGGTTGCCGGCAACCAGTTGCGCGGAACCGGGCACGAGCAGGGTCATGACCATCAGCGCGAGAGCACGCCGAAAACGCACGCGCTGGGCGCGGTCCAGGGTCGTGAACCGCGATACCGGTGACCCGGGGGAAGCTGCGGGCGACATCGGGCGCCTCTCTGCTGGGGGAAGTCAGCCCGACCAGTATCACCAGTCACACCCGTCACAGCTGCTGCGACGCGCCGCAGTGGCCGGATGGGTGTCGAGATCGTCCTACTCGCGACCGAGATCGATCTCGGTCTTCCGTGCCAAGCGGTGCGCCCGCCTGATCTCGGCCTCGCGGTGCCGCCGGATCTCATCGGGGCTCTCCGGTACGAGGGTAGGCACGGACCGGGACGCACCGGTGTCGTCGATGGCCACGAACACGAAGTAGGCGCTTGCCACGTGCAACGGTTCGTCGGCGGCACTCCCCCACGGCTGCGCCTCGACCCGGACCCCGATCTCCATCGAGGAGCGGCCCGCCCAGTTGACCTGGGCGTAGGTCTTGATGATGTCGCCGACGTGAACCGGCTCGAGGAAGGTCATCTCGTCCATCGCCGCGGTGACCGCTGGCCCGTCGCTGTGCCGATAGGCCACGGCACCGGCTGTGGAGTCGGCGAGCTTCATGATCTCACCGCCGTGCACGTTGCCGAGCAGGTTGGCCTCCGCAGGGCCAGCGAGGATGCCGAGCGAGACACGCGAGAAGGACGCCGTACGCGTCATGGTCGGTTCGCTCATGCCGGCACGGTAGCGTCTCGGCCATGACTGGACGTCCCCCGGGGAACGGCGCTCCCGAAGAGGGAACGCCAGAATATGACTGGCTCTACGGCAAGCGCGGCAGCGGCGCCAACTCCGCCGACGCCACTCGCATGGTGCCGACCCAGGCTTCCTCGCCACGACCTCCCAAGGCGCAGCGCCCCGACGAGACGCGAGTCATGCCCGTTCAGCCACAGCAGCCCGCCGGCGGTGGTCGGCCGCCCAGGGGCCCCTCACGCCCGGCTCGACCGGCTCCCCAGCCCGGCCCGGCACCTGCTCGCCGACGACCCCGCTTCCGCTTCGGTGGGTTCAAGCTGGTTCTGCTGGTCTTGGCGATGTGGCTGGCCTTCATGGTGGCCGTGCCCTTCTGGGCCTGGCACAAGGTCGACAAGATCGACGCGATGCCCGAGGGCACTCGACCTGCCGACCAACCCGGCAATACCTATCTCATCGTCGGTTCGGACTCGCGTGACGACCTGACCGAGGCGGAGCGCAAGGAACTCGGCACCGGCGGCGAGGTGGGTCAGCGCACCGACACCATCATGCTGCTGCACACCGGGAAGGGCCCCAACCTGCTGATGTCGATCCCGCGCGACTCGATCGTGTCGATCCCCGGCCACGGCGACTCCGAGAAGGTCAACGCAGCCTTCGCCTACGGCGGTCCGCAGTTGCTCATCTCGACGCTCGAGAAGGAGACCGGCATCCGGATCGATGACTACGTGCAGATCGGCTTCGGCGGCTTCGTCGGCATGGTCGACGCCGTAGGTGGCGTCGAGATCTGTCCGAGCGAGAACATGCGTGACCCGTTGGCCAACCTTGACATCAAGAAGGGCTGCCAGCCGGCCGACGGCAAGACTGCCCTCGGGTTCGCCCGCTCCCGGCACACCTCGGGTCTCGGCGACATCGACCGCGCGAAGCACCAGCGAGAGGTGGTCTCGGCCATCGGCCGTGATGCCTTGTCGCCGTGGACCTTCATCAACCCGGTCCGTTACTACCAGCTCTCGATGGCAGCGGCCGGCTCGTTCTCCGTCAGCGAGGGCACCAGCCCGATCTCGCTCGGTCGCTTCGGCTTCGCGATGACCCGCGTCGACGGCACCAAGGGGCTGACCTGCGGGGTGCCGATCAGCGACCTGGCAGTCACCTGGGACCGAGAACGCGCCGATCAACTCTTTACGCACATCATCGAGGACGACACCGCCGGTCTCTCCAAGCAGCTCTGC
>JARICB010000381.1 GCA_029264225.1 Nocardioides sp.
GCGTTCACCCGGACCCCGTCCGGTGCCCACTCCAGGGCGAGCACCTTGGCCAGGTGCATGACGCCGGCTTTCGAGACGCAGTAGGCCACGGTGTCGAGCACCGCGATGTGGCCGTTGGTGGAGCCGATGTTGACCACGCTGCCGACGCTCTCGCGCAGTGCGGGGTAGGCGGCCCGCGACATCCGGAACGTGCCGGTGAGGTTGACGTCGAGGACGGTGGAGAACTGCTCGGCCGTGGTGTCGACCGCCATGCCGCGGGCCACGATGCCGGCGTTGTTCACCAGGTGGTCCAGCCGGCCGTGCTGGTCGAGGACCTCGGCCACCAGGGCACGGCAGGACTCCTCGGACCGGATGTCGACGACGTGCCGGGTGTGCCCCGAGCCCGGGAGTCCGGCCTCCCACCGGTCCGGCGGTGCGAGGTCGGCCTGCGCCACGGTCGCGCCGCGCTCGGCCAGCGCGGTGGCGATGGCCGCGCCGATCCCGCGGGCCGCTCCGGTGACGAGAGCGACCCGGCCGTCGAACCGGGTGCGGTCGGTGCTCGGGGTGCTCACGCGCCGACCACCTGGCTCTCCTCGGCCCAGAACGCGACCTTGCGCTGGGTGAACCGGATCAGCAGGTGCGCGAGCATGCCCATCACCGACAGCACGACGAGGACGGCGAACATGCCGGCGATGTCGAAGTTGTAGTTGGTCTGCAGCAGCAGGTAGCCCAGCCCGGCCTGGGCGCCGATGAACTCACCGACGACCGCGCCGAGGATCGCGAAGACGATGCCGATGTCCAGGCCGGCGAAGATGAACGGCAGCGCGGTGGGCAGCCGCACCATCCGGAAGATCTGCGTCCTGCTCGCGCCGAAGACGGTCAGCATCTGGAGCCGGTCGGAGTCGGCCGAGCGCAGCCCCTCGATCACGTTGATCAGGATCGGGAAGAAGGAGATGACGGCGGCCATCACGATCTTGCTGGTCAGACCGAAGCCGAACCAGACGACGAACAGCGGTGCCAGCGCCACCTTCGGCACGGTCTGGAACGCCACCACGTAGGGCAGCAGCGTCTTCTCCAGCAGCTTCACCTGGGAGATGCCGATGCCCAGGACGAGCGCGACGACGACGCCGATGCCGTAGCCGGCCAGCGTCTCCTGCGTGGTCACCCACAGGTGGCCCCAGAACAGGTCGTTGGTCAGCTGGTTCCCCAGCGCCACCGCGATCTGGCTGGGCGGGGGGAGCACGAAGGCGCTGACGTCGAACAGCTTGACGCCGAACTCCCAGACGAGCACGACGACGACGAAGACGGTCGGGATGAGCCAGAGCTCCGGCCGCTCGCGCAGGTCCCACGTGCTGCGGTCCTTGCGGCGGGTGACCGGAGGGGGTGCTGCCGGTACGGACCGGTCGGTGCCCTCGACGGTGCTGGTGTCGTTCATGGCGGTCCCTCGGTCAGTCGATGACACTGGCGGCGTTGAAGTGGTGGCGGATCCGGCTGACGTACACGCCGGCCCGGTCGGTGTTCATGACCGAGAGGTCGCGCGGACGGTCGAGCTCGATGTCGACGATCTCGGCGATCCGGCCGGGGCGCGGGCTCATCACGATCACCCGGTCGGAGAGGAAGACCGCCTCGGGGATCGAGTGGGTGACCAGCACGATCGTGGCGGCCTGCTCGCGCCAGATGCGCAGCAGCTCGACGTTCATGTACTCGCGGGTCATGGCGTCCAGCGCCCCGAACGGTTCGTCCATGAGCAGCACGGCGGGGTCGTGCACCAGCGCGCGGCAGATGCCCGCGCGCTGCTGCATGCCGCCGCTGAGCTCGTGGGGGTACTTGTTCTCGAATCCGGTGAGGCCGACCATGTCGAGCAGCGCCATCGCCTTCGTGCGGTGCTCGGCGCGGTCCAGCTTCTGGATCTCGACGGGCACCATGACGTTCTCCAGGATGGTCCGCCAGGGCAGCAGCGTCGCCGCCTGGAAGACCATCCCCACCTCCGGCAGCGGCTTGGTGACCTCGTGCCCGGAGATGCTGACCTGGCCCTCGGTCTTCCCGATGAGCCCGGCCAGGATCTTCAGCAGCGTGGTCTTGCCGCAGCCGGAGGGGCCGACGACGGAGACGAACTCACCGCGGCGAACCCGGAAGTTGATGTCCGACAGCGCATGCGTCGGCTCTGACTTCCGCGGTTGATAGACCTTGTGCAGGCCATCGACCGAGATCCAGCTGGCCTCGTCCACGCTGGCGGTGGACGGGCCGTCCTGCAGTGCTGGCTGGTTCGCCACGGTGTGCTCCCTCGTCGGTGGGGTCGTTCAGGGATGGAGCGGGGTCAGGGAGTCCAGTCCTCGGCGTCCTGCAGGACCGCGTCGGAGTCGAAGTCGTTGGCTGCCTCCAGCAGGCTGCCGTCGAACACCCGGTCCAGCGGCAGCGGGGCCTGGATCTGACCGGCGGCCACGGTGTAGGCCTGGGTCTTCTCCCAGTCCTGGTCGCTGATTGCGCCCCAGTCCGACCAGTCGGCGGGGTCGCCCTGGGTCGGGGTGGCGGTCTCGAGCCATGCGGTCAGGCTGGCCACGTCGGTGTCCAGCCGCGACTCGGGGGTCGCGCCGGCCAGGATCGAGGGGTAGGCCTCGTAGCCGATCTGCATGGCGGCCTCGGGGTTGGCGGCCGAGAACAGCACCGACTTGTAGGCCGCGCGCAGGAAGCGCTCGTAGACGTCCGGGCTCTCCTCCAGCGCGTCCGTGCTCACCGCGAAGGTCAGGGAGCGGATGCCCTTGAAGATGTCCGGGTTGTCCAGGTACTCCAGCTCGGTGCCGGCGTCCTCGATGACCTGGTAGGCCTGGGTGTAGAGGGCCAGCACGTCGACGTCGCCACCGGTCAGGGCGGCGGCGGCCTGCGCGCCGACACCGACGGGAAGCAGTTCCACGTCGGAGGCGGGGTCGAGGC
>JARICB010000421.1 GCA_029264225.1 Nocardioides sp.
AGCCGGACGACGTCTTCGAGCTTGGTGCGAGCGTCGTCGTCGGAGGCCAACACCACGTCGTAGGCCGCAAACAGCTCGTCCTGGAAGGTCGAGAGGATCTCGTCGACCATCGATTCCTTGGAGTCGAAGTGGTGGTAGAGGCTGCCGCTGAGGATGCCGGCGGCGTCGGCGATGTCGCGCACCGTGGTGTTCTTGAAACCCTTTTCGGCGAACAGCCTGGCTGCGATCTTGAGCAGCTCGCTTCGCCGGTCGAGGGGATCAGGCATGTTGACTGCTCACCGAGAGCACCTCACCGGTCAGGTAGGACGAGAAGTCGCTGGCCAGGAACACCATCGCGTTGGCGATCTCCCACGGCTCCGCAGCCCGGCCGAACGCCTCACGCTGCTTCAGCTCGTGCAGCAGTTCGTCGCTGGTGACCTTGGCCAGGAACGGGTGCATCGCCAGCGACGGAGAGACCGCATTGACCCGGATACCGTGCGGGGCCACGTCGAGGGCTGCGCAGCGGGTCAGCGCCATCACGCCGGCCTTGGCCGCGGCGTAGTGGGCCTGGCCCTCCTGGGCCCGCCAGCCGATCACGGAGGCGTTGTTGATGATGACACCGCGTTTGCCGGTCGCGATCATCTTGTTGCTGGCGGCCCGGACGCAGCGCATGGTGCCGGTCAGGGTGATGTCGAGGACGCGGCTCCACTGCTCGTCGGTCATCTCCTGGATCGACACGGTGCCGCCCAGACCGGCGTTGTTGATCATCACGTCGACGCCACCGAACTCGTCGGCAGCATCGATCAGCGCGAGCACGTCGGCCTCCTGGGTGACGTCACAGACCAGCGAGCGCACGCGGTCGGCGCCGAACTCGGAGGCCAGGGTTTCCTGCGCCTCGGCGATCCGGCGCTCGTGGGTGTCGGAGAAGACGACGGCCTTGGCACCTTCCTCGAGCACCCGGCGAACCACCGCGGCACCGATACCGGCCCCGGCGGCGGCGGTCACGACAACCACCTTCCCGACCAGGAGGTTGTGGGCCGCGACGTAGTCGGGGGTGGGCTGTTCGGGACGGGTGGTGGTCATCCGCGGGGCTCCTTGGGTAGGCCGAGCACGCGCTCAGCGAGGATGTTGCGCTGAATCTCGTCGCTGCCGCCGTAGATGGTGTCGGCGCGGGAGAAGAGGAAGAGTCGTTGCCACACGTCGAGGTCGTAGTCGGCCCCGGCCGTGAGCGACGCGGATCCGGCGATCTGCATGGCCAGCTCCCCGAGATCGCGGTGCCAGTTGGCCCACACGAGCTTGGCGATCGACTCGGCACCGGGCGCCGGGTCGTCGAGACTGCGCAATGCGTTGGCCTTCATCACCGTCAGCCCGACCTTGGCCCGGGCCAGCCGGTCGCGCAGGATCGGGTCGTCGAGGCTGCCGTTGCTGCGGGCCAGGTCGACCAGGGCGGCCAGTTCGCGCTCGAAGCCGACCTGCTGGGCCAGAGTGGACACGCCGCGTTCGTAGCCGAGCAGGGCCATGGCTACGCCCCAGCCGGCGCCCTGCTCGCCCACCACCAGGTCGGCGGAGGTGCGTGCGTCGGTGAAGAACACCTCGTTGAACTCCGAGCCGCCGGTCAGCTGCTCGATGGGGCGCACCTCGATGCCGGGCTGGTCGAGCGGGACCAGCAGGAAGGAGAGCCCGCGGTGGCGCTGGGAGCCGGGCTCGGTGCGAGCCACCACGAAGATCCAGTCGGACTCGTGGGCGTTGGAGGTCCACACCTTCTGACCGTCGATCACCCACTCGTCGTCGTCGAGGCGGGCCTTGGTCTGGACGTTGGCCAGGTCGGAGCCGGCATCGGGTTCGGAGTATCCCTGGCACCAGAGTTCGGTGACCGCACGGATGGCAGGCAGGAAGCGCTGCTGTTGGGCAGGGGTGCCGTGGGCGATCAGCGTCGGTCCGAGCAGTTCCTCACCGAGGTGGTTGACCCGGGCCGGGGCCTGCGAGAGCGCGTACTCCTCGTGGAAGATCACCTGCTGCGCCAGGCTCAGGCCACGGCCGCCGTGCTCGACCGGCCAGCCGACGCAGGTCCACTGGTGCGCGGCCAGGTGTTGGTTCCAGGCCAACCGCTCCTCGTGGGCCTCGTGCTCACGTCCCGGTCCACCCAGGCCCTTGTAGGCGGCCCAGTCACCGCTGAGGTGTTCGCTCAGCCAGTTGCGAATCTCGGCACGGAACTCGGCGTCTGCGCGCACCTCGGTCGAATCCATGGGTGCTACTATACCAAGCAACTGCTTGGTTGGTGAACGACAGGAGTGCAAGGTGAGCGACACCCTCCCGAGGCTGCTGCGCGCCGCGGCCACGACGTACGACGACCACCCGGCGTACGTCCAGGACGAGATCACCCTCAGTTACGCCGGGTTGCTGGAGCGCGTGCGCCGGACTGCCGCCGGCTACCGCGAGATCGGACTGCGTCCCGGCGACCGGGTAGTCGTCTGGGCACCCAACACGATCGACTGGGTGGTCGCCGCGTTGGCCGTCTCCTACGCCGGCGCCGTCCTGATCCCCGCCAACTCGCGTTACCTCGGCGCCGAGGTGGCCACCCTGGTCGAACGCACGTCCGCGCGTCTGCTCGTGGTGGCCGACGGCTTCCTCGGACGCAACCAGAGTGCCGAGATCCGTGCCGCCAGCGACCTGTCCTCCCTGCTGGCCATCGTGGACGTCACCTCGTTGCCCAGCGCCGAGCCGGGCGACATCGACGAGGTGGCCGACGCGGTCGGACCCGACGACGTGGCCGACATCCTCTTCACCTCCGGTACGACCGGGCAGCCCAAAGGCGCTATGAGCGCGCACCGGCAGACCGTCGGGGTGTCCCGGGCCTGGGCCGAACTGGGGGGCCTGCAACCGGACGACCGCTACCTGGTCGTCAATCCGTTCTTCCACTCCTTCGGCTACAAGATCGGCATCGTGACGGGCCTGCTGAGCGGGGCCACGCTCTACCCGCTCGCGACCTTCGACGTCGAGCAGGCCGCGGCGCTGATCGCGGACGCGGGCATCACCGTGGTGCCCGGGCCGCCGACGATCTTCTCCTCACTGCTGGCCGCCGACGCCCACCGCACCCACGACCTGTCCTCGGTACGCCTGGCGGTCACGGGCGCGGCCGTCGTGCCGGTCGTGCTGATCGAACGGATGCGCAGCGACCTCGCGATCGACAAGGTCGTCACCGCCTTCGGGATGACCGAGGCGGTCGTGGCCACGATGTGCCGCGGTGATGAGTCGGCCGAGGTCGTGGCCACCACCTGCGGCCGGGCCATCCCCGGGATGGAGACGGTCATCGCCGACGACGGTGAGCTGCTCGTCCGCGGCGACTTCGTGATGTTGGGCTACCTCGACGACCCCAAGGCGACCGCCGAGGCGATCGACGCCGACGGCTGGCTGCACACCGGCGACATCGGCACCATCGACGCCACCGGCAACCTGACGATCACCGACCGCAAGAAGGACATGTACATCTCGGGAGGCTTCAACGTCTACCCGGCCGAGGTCGAGCAGGTGCTCGCCCGGCTCGAGGGTGTTAGCGACGTCGCCGTCGTCGGCATCCCCGATGAGCGCATGGGCGAGATCGGGCGCGCTTACGTGGTCGGCTCGACCACGCCCGAGGCCGTGATCGCCCACGCCCGCGAGCGGCTCGCCAACTACAAGGTGCCCAGGCAGGTGGAGATCATCGATGCTCTCCCCCGGAACCTGTCCGGCAAGGTACTCAAGAACGACCTGCGAGGAACCCATGGATCTTGATCTGACCGAGACCGAGCTCGCCTTCCAGGCCGAGGCCCGGGACTGGCTGGCGGCCAACGTGCCCACCACGCCGCTGCCATCGATGGACACCCCCGAAGGGTTCGTGGCCCACCAGGAGTGGGAGAAACGACTCTTCGACGCCCGCTGGGCGGTCGTGTCCTGGCCCAAGGAGGTCGGTGGCCGCGAGGCTTCGCTGATCGAATGGGTGATCTTCGAGGAGGAGTACTACCGCGCCGGCGCACCCGGCCGGGTCTCCCAGAACGGGATCTTCCTACTCGCTCCGATCATCTTCGACCACGGGACCCCCGAGCAGCAGCAGCGCTTCCTGCCGACCATGGCCAGCGGCGAACAGGTGTGGGCGCAGGCGTGGTCCGAGCCCGAGGCCGGTTCCGACCTGGCTTCGCTGCGTTCGACCGCTCACCGCGACGACGAACGCGGAGGCTGGCTGCTCAACGGCCAGAAGACCTGGTCGTCACGCGCCGCCCTCGCTCGGTGGGGCTTCGGACTCTTCCGTTCCGACCCCGAAGCCCAGCGACACTCCGGGCTTACCTACTTCCTGTTCCCGCTCGACGCCGACGGCGTCACGGTGCGCCCGATCGCCCAGCTCGACGGTGAAGCCGGCTTCGCCGAGATCTTCTTCGAGGACGTCTTCGTTCCCGACGCCGACGTGCTCGGCGCCCCCGGTGACGGCTGGCGGGTGGCCATGTCGACCGCAGGCAACGAGCGCGGACTCTCGCTCCGCTCACCGGGTCGTTTCTGTGCCGCCGCCGACCGGCTGGTGGCCCTGTACGCCGCCACCGAGCGTCCCACCGGCGCATCCGCCGACGACGTGGTCGATGCCTGGATCAAGGCTCAGGCCTATCGCTTCTAAACCTGGGGCACCGTCACCCGGCTCGCCGGTGGCGGTGAGATGGGCGCCGCCGGTTCGGTCAACAAGGTGTTCTGGTCCGAGCTCGACGTCGCCCTGCACGAGACGGCCCTCGACCTGCTCGGCCCCGAGGCCGAGGTCGAGTCCACCTGGACCGACGGCTACGTCTTCTCCCTCTCCGGGCCCATCTACGCGGGCACCAACGAGATCCAGCGCAACATCGTGGCCGAGCGCATCCTCGGCCTCCCCCGCGAGCCGAAGGGAGCCGGCCGATGAGGTTCGTGCACACCGAGGAACAGACCGACTTCGCGCGCACCCTCGACCGGCTGCTGACCGGCGCCGACACGGTCGCTGCTGCTCGCGCCTGGGCCGAGGGCGAGACCGCCCCCGGGTTGGCGCTGTGGCACACGCTCGCCGAGCAGGGCGTGCACGCGCTTCTCGTTCCCGAGGAGGCAGACGGCATGGGTGCCAGCGCCGTCGAACTCGTCATCGCCTTCGAAGCGCTCGGACGCCACGCCGTCCCCGGTCCCTACGTCGAGAGCGCGGCCTACCTGCCGCACGTGCTCACCGGCGACCCACTGAGCTCCCTGGCGGCCGGAGCCGTGGCCACCGTCGCCGCGCCACCGCAGACGCCGTACGCCCTCGACGCCGACATTGCCGAGCACGTCTTCCTGATCGATGACTCAGGGATCGCAACGGCCGAGGTGGGTCAGGTGAAGCAGTCGATCGACCCGACCCGCCGACTGGGCGTGCTTACGGGTCGCAGTGTCCTCGACGCCCCGCCGGTCGACAGCGCTGCGGCGTTCGACCTGGCCGCGCTCGCCACGGCAGCGCAGCTGCTCGGCGCCGGGGAGCGGATCCTGGCCGACTCGGTCACCTACGTGAAGCAGCGTAAGCAGTTCGGCCGTGAGATCGGCTCCTACCAGGCGATCAAGCACCAGCTCGCTGATGTGCAGATCGCGCTCGCGTTCGCCCGGCCGCTGATCGACGGCGCAGCCGTGGGTGCGACCGGCTCGCCCGGCGACCGCGCCCGTGACGTCTCCGCCGCCAAGATCGCCGCGGCCGATGCGGCCTATCTCGCGTCCCGGGTCGGCCTCCAGGTCCACGGCGCCATCGGCTACACGGCCGAGTTCGACCTGTCGTTGTGGCTGCTCAAGGTGCGTGCCCTCGTCACCGCCTGGGGCACTCCGGCCTTCCACCGCCAGCGGGTCCTGACGAATCTGGTGGGGGCATGAAGCGCACCGAGGAACAGGCCGAGCTCGCCTCGATCGTCCGCTCGCTGCTCGCCAAGCGCGGCGGCAGCGAAGCGGTGCGAGCCGCCATGACGTCCGACGACGGTTACGACGCCGACCTGTGGCAGACGTTGTCGGAGCAGATCGGCGTGGCGGGACTGGCCATCGACGAGGAGCACGGCGGGGCCGGGTTCACCCTCGCCGAGACGTGCGTCGTGCTCGAGGAGCTCGGCCGCTCGTTGGTTCCTACGCCGCTGCTCTCCTGTGCGCTCGCTGCCGCCGCGCTGGCTGACGCCGGCGACCCCGACGGCCTGCTGGCACGCATCGCGGAGGGCGAGATCGCGACCCTCGCCACCCCTGACCACGTGCTGTTCGGTGACCAGGCCGAGATCGTCCTCGGCTACGTCGACGGGGCGCTCGTTCAGCTCAGCGAGCAGCCCACCCGCATCCCGGCGATGGACCCGACCAGCCAACTTGCCGGCCTCGATACCGTGGTCGACGAGCTACCGGCGCCCGTGCGCGACGTCGCACTGGTGCTCACGGCCGCCCTCCAGGTCGGCGGGATGCAGCGGGCCCTTGACGACACCGTCGCCTACTCCAAGGAGCGCGTGCAGTTCGGCCGCCAGATCGGCTCCTTCCAGGCCCTCAAGCACCGGATGGCCGACATGCTCCTTACGGTGGAGATGTCCCGGTCGGCGCTGCTGCACGCCGTCGACGGTGTGCTCGGCGACACCGAGGACGCATCGGAGCGCGCCGCTGCGGCTGCGGCGTACTGCTCGGAGGGCTTCAACCAGTTGGCGGGCGAGATGGTCCAGTTGCACGGCGGCATCGCCATCACCTGGGAGCACGACGCCCACCTGGTGTTCAAGCGTGCCCACGCGCTCGGCACCCTGTTCGGCCAGGCGCACGAGCACCGGGCCCGGATCGCCCTCTGACCTAGCGGGGTTGAGCCTGCGCCGTGTCCGTCGTGCGGTAGGCACCTCGGTAGTAGAGCAGGGGCAGTTCGGCCTCGGCGACGCCCAGATCGACCACCTTGCCGATCACGATGTAGTGGTCGCCGGCCTCGTGCACGGCGTGCACCGTGCAGTCGACGTGACCCACGATGTCGTCGAGCAGCGGCGATCCCGTGCCGGGTGCCGGTGACCAGGCGATGTCGGCGAACTTGTCCTCCGCACGCGAGGCCATCTGGTTGGAGATCTGCTCCTGCCCGGCGGCCAGGAAGTTGACGCAGAACTTCCCGGCGCGCTGGATCGAGGCGAAGGCGCGTGACTGCCGGGTCGGCAAGAAGGCCACCAGCGGCGGATCCAGCGAGACGCTGGTGAACGACTGGCAGGTCATCGCCACCGGCTGGCCGTTGGAGATCGTGGTCACGACCGTGACCCCCGAGGCGTAGCGGCCGAGCACGTCGCGGAAGACCCGCGCCCTGGCCTGGGCCTCTTCGCCGTCGACCTCGATCGTCTCGCCGGGTCGCCACTCGAAGTCGGTCGGGAAGTTGCCGAGGAACGAGTCGATCAGTTCACGCGGCGGCCACGACGTATGCGCGTCCTCGGACATTCCTTCGGGCAGTGGATCGTTCACCCGCACAGTCTGGCCCATGGAGCTCAGCCACCGAACTGGTGACCCCAATAGGAGACGGCTGTGCTCTCCCTGGCCACCCAGCGGGTGTCGTCGACCTGGAGGCCCTCGGTGCCGAACTCGATGTCGAAACCGCCGGGGCTCTTGACGTAGAACGAGACCATCTCGTCGTTCATGTGTCGACCGAGCGTCGCTGAGAGCGGCACGTTGTTCTTGCGCACCCGCTCCAGGGCCCGGCCGACGTGGTCGAGCTTGTCCACCTCGAGCATCACGTGGACGCACTTGGAGGGGTTGGGCATCGGCAGGAACGCCAACGAGTGGTGTCGCGGGTTCACGCCGAGGAACCGCAGCCAGATCTTGCTGCCGGGCTCCTTGCCGACGAACTCGCCGGGCATCGACATCGAGTCGCGCAGTCGGAAACCGAGCACATCGCGGTAGAAGTGCAGCGCTTCCTCGTCGTCACCGACCGGCACCACGATATGGCCCATCCCCTGGTCGCCGGTGACGAAGTTGGCACCGTAGGGCGTGACGCAGGGGTGCGACTCGTAGGTAATGCCGTGGAACAGCTCGAAGACGTTGTCGGAAGGGTCACGGAAGCGGATCAGCTCCTGCACACGACGCTCGGCCAACTCCTCGACCGTGCCCTCCTCGAACACGACCCCGGCCTGCGACAGGTGCTCGCGGGCCCGCTGGAGCGCCGAGTGGTCGGCCATCTCCCAGCCGGTCGCCGACAACTCGTCGACCTCGGCCGGGAACACCACGAGGCGGGCCGAGACCTGGTCGATGCGGTAGTAGAGGTTGCCCTCGGTCGGGCCGCGGCCCGTCATGAGTCCGAGCACCTTCTCGGCGAAGGCTCGCCAGGCATCCAGGTCGGTGCTGGCTACCCGGATGTAGCCCATGGACTTGATGTCGATCATGACTTCTGCCTTTCGACGTGGCTACCGAGGAAGGTGATGGCCGCTGCGCGGAACTCCTCGGCTGCCTCGATCTGGGCCCAGTGACCACAGTTGGGAAATACGTGCAGTTGTGCCTTGGGGATCAGCTTCAATGCCACCATGGCGCCGTCGAGCGGATTGACCCGGTCCTCGCGACCCCAGGTCAGCAGCGTGTGCTGGCGCACGCGGTGCGCCTCGCGCCAGAGCATGCCGTCCTCGAAGGTATCGGGGTTCCAGAACGACATGCCCATCGAGCGCATCGCCTCCTGGGCACCTGGTGCCGTGGCGTCGGCGAACCGCTCCTCGACCAGTTCGTCGGTGACCAGATTCTGGTTGACCACCATCGTCTTGATGAAGGCCCGCAGCGTCTCCCGGGTCGGATCGGCGCCGAAGTCCATCAACCGCTGGACGCCCTCGGTCGGGTCGGCGTGGAACAGGTTCAGCGAGAGGCCGCCGGGGCCCATCAGGACCAGCCGCGCGACCCGCTTGGGATGTGTCAGCGCCAGCCGCACCGCCGTACCGCCACCCAGGCTGTTGCCCAGGACGTGGAACCGGTCGATGCCG
>JARICB010000423.1 GCA_029264225.1 Nocardioides sp.
CGCGTAGGTCAGAGCGTCGGGCCGTGTTGGCGCGCGTCGCACTCTGGTGGGGCAGCCTGCAAAGGGCAGGCCTGGCTCATGGGCGAGCTGCACCGCGCCGCGAACGGACGGTGGAAGGTGATCAGGCGAAGGCGGGCGGTGGGCCGCGTTCGGTCGTCGGCGAGGGGTGCCACAGCGAGTGCAGCGCGGAGGCTGCGCCTGCCGTATGACGTGTCATCCGGGGGGTGCCGGGCAGGGGGACGAGTGCGGGCATCGCCGTGACGGCGAGGAGCTGACGCCCGGTAAGGGCGATCAACGCCCACAGGGTGCGTTCTCCCAAAGCCAGCCAGAGGCCGACCAGGGCGGCCGCGGCGAGGTGGGCAGTCATCAGCGGGGCGTGGGCTGCCAGGTCGTCGATCAGAGGGCCGATGGGCAGGCTGGGCGGCGAGGAGGTGTGTGTGGTCTGCGCCAACTGGTGAGCCTCGAAGAGGGAACCGACCCGATGACCGTTGACCGAGGGAAGTGTCGCGGGTGCAGCCGGTAGATGTGACGCCGCGCCGATGAGTCGCGCCTCACCGCGGTGCCCGGCGGTGCTGCTGAGGACGACGTGCACCAGGAACTGGCCGGCAACGAGCATCGCCACCAGTCGGGTCGTGGACGCAGGGCGGACCAGGAGCAGACCGGCCAGCGTGACCGACACCGCCAGCAGGAGCGTCATCGCGATGGTGCCGGGCAGGAGCCCGTCGGCACTGACGTGGCCGACGACTCCGAAGAGCACGACCATCGACCCGACCATGGCAGCACGCAACCAGACCAGCCACGGTCCGAGTCGCTCCTCCATGGGGTCACTCTCTCATCGGATACGAACTGATCGGACGCGAACCACGGGTGGTGCCCCAGGCAGGAGTCGAACCTGCGACCTTTCGCTTAGGAGGCGGCTGCTCTATCCACTGAGCTACTGGGGCTTTGCGGCGCTCATCCTGTCACGTCTGCGCCTGCCGGCTCGCAGCGACGTGGGTCTCAGCGGCCAGGGCGGGGGAGCGGACCGAAGTCACGGTTGCAGTTGCTGCCCGCACAGTTGGCCAGAGCGCGATAGCGGCGCTCCAACTCACGGCGTACGCCTTGGTAGCGCTTCGAGGAGAGCACATTGCGCAACTCGTAGCGATCCTTGTGACGGTCGTAGAGAAAGCCGTCATTGGGAGCATTGTTGATGCGCCGACCGTAGGAGTAGCGCCGGGTGAGCACGCCCCGGTAGGCCCAGCCGGGGAACCGGGCGCTCGGGTCCTTGGCTCCGGTCTGGATCAGCATGGTGTCGCGCTGGCCGCGCTTCTTCGGGTCGCGCAGAGTGTCCACGAAGCTCATCCCGTCGGTGCGCAAGGTAGGGCGCAACCCCATGAGCTGGGTCAGAGTGACAGTCAGGTCGACGGTGGTGACCGCCCGGGTCGAACGCGTACCGGCGGGGATGCCCGGACCGCGGATCACCAGCGGCACGTCGAGGATCTCGTCGAAGAGCCGGTCCTTGCCGGTATAGCGGTGCTCGCCCAGCGCGTAGCCGTTGTCGGAGGTGAAGACGATGTAGGTGTTGTCGAGTTCGCCGGTGCGCTCCAGGGCAGCCACCGTGTGGGCGACGGCGTCGTCGACGGAGAGCAGCGAGCGGATCCGGGCCAGGTTGAGCTTGCGGAGCTCTTTGGGCGACAGCTTGGCCCTGCTGCGCACGGTCGACTCCTTGTCGCTCATGTCGGCCTCGTTGAAGCTGGGCGCCTTGAAAGCTTTCGGTGTCAGACCGGGCAGCGCCTTCGCGTAGGCCGGCGCTGCCGGCGGGACCCGGCCGCCGCGGTTGCCGTCACCGTCGCCCTTCGCCGAGGCCGGGAACCAGATGTGCGGGGCTACGTGGTTGGCGAAGATCATGAACGGACGTTTGCCACCCCACGTATCGATGTCGGCCACGGTCCGCTCGTCGATCCGGGTCGTGACGTAGTCGTTGGTGAAGCTGTCGCCGCCGTAGAAGGTGAAGTGCTTGTAGTCGGTGGCCGGCTCGAGCAGGATGTCGAAGTTGGTCCAGCCGTCGTCGGCCGGCGCGGACCGGTCGAAGTGGTTGAGGTGCTTGCCGTGCAGCGCGCTTGCGTAGCCGGCGTCATTGGCCCAGGTGGCGATCGTGGAGGACGGATCGAAGGCCTGCCACCCGCCGTACTTGCCGGAGTTGTGATGCACTCCGTTGTTCTGTGCGTACTGCCCTGTCATCAGTTCGGCTCGGGCCGGGCAGCACAACGGGTGCGGCGACTGGGCCTCAGTGAAGGTCATACCTTCCTTGGCGAGCAGTCGTCGGACATTCGGCAGGTAGTCGAGGTCGTCCTTGCGCATGTCGTCGGTCAAGAAGACGACTACGTTGGGTGCATCGGCCGCGGGGGTGGGGCTCGCCGCTGAGGTATGGGTCATCCGGTCGGGTGCAGACCCTGATCCGATGACGCCCGTCTGTGCGGCGAGGAGCGCCACGCAGAGCAGGCCGACGGCGGCGGCCAAGGCCAGGCGAATTGACTGCAACACGATGCGTAGGGCTTTCCGTCGACGGAATGGTCCTTCATCCTCGCTTACGTGTCGCGGAGTGCGGAATCTGCCTGGGTCGCGACTACGCTGGCGCTTTGACGCCTTCGCTATGTTGCGAGGCGACGCCCGTACGAGGGTTCCCCGGATGAAGGTTGGCTGAACGTGGCAGGTGAGACGAGCCCCGGGACTGACGTACCCGCGCCGAAGCGCAAGGCCAAGGTGCAACGCAAGCACACGGTGGGCCGGATCATGCTGGTCAGTTCGCTGGCACTGGCGCTGGTCACGGCACTGAGCGTCGTCTTCATTTACCGCCACCTCAACGGCAACCTCAACGTCGACGACGTGACCGCCGCACTGGGTGATGACCGGCCGCCGATCGAATACAAGGGCAACGGTCAACCGCTCAACATTCTGGTGATGGGCGATGACACCCGCGAGGGCGTCGGCAACGGCCTCGACGGCGAGTCGGGTGGCGGCTCTGACACCACGATCTTGGTGCACCTCTCGGCCGATCGCGAACGCGCCTACGCGATCTCGATCCCGCGTGACTCCATCGTGGACCGCCCCGACTGCGGCGAAAATGACGAGTTCCCCGGTGGCACCGACGTGATGTGGAACGCCGCCTATTCCGTCGGCGGCGCAGCCTGCACGATTCGGCAACTGGAGGCGGAGACCGACATCCGCGTCGACCACTACGTCGTGGTCGACTTCAACGGCTTCAAGGGCATGGTCGACGCCGTAGGTGGCGTCCCCGTCTGCATCCCCGAAGACATCGACGACCGCGCGCACGGCATCTTCATCAAGGCCGGCGACCCCAACGTGCTGGAGGGTGCCGAGGCGCTCGACTACGTCCGAGTGCGCTACTACGGTGCCGAGAAGTCAGACATCAGTCGGATCAAGCGTCAACAGAACTTCATTGCCGCCTTGGTCAGCAAGGTCAAGTCGGCCGGCACCCTGACCCGCCTCGACAAGGTGGTCAGCTTCCTCGACGCCGCCACCGAGTCACTGACCCTGGACCCGGGCCTGGGCTCGATCACCCGCATCGGCAAGGTCGCGATGCAGTTGCAGAGCATCGGACTCGACAAGGTCCAGTTCGTGACGACCCCCAACGCCTACTACACCCGCGACTCCGACTTCTTCGGACGCGTCTACTGGACCGAGGAGGCTGAGGAACTGTGGGCCAAGATCCGCCTCGATGAGCCGCTCCCGCGTTCGCTGACCTCGGGCGCGATCAATGCCGGCAAGGTGCCGGGTGCCAAGCCGACCACCCCGGCGTCCCCGGAGTCCCCGGAGTCCCCGACCTCCCCGGCGTCCCCGGAGTCCCCGGAGTCCCCGGCGTCCCCGGAGTCCCCGACCTCCCCGAGCGACA
>JARICB010000427.1 GCA_029264225.1 Nocardioides sp.
GGATCTTCGCCTTGAGGTCTTTGCGCAACCGGCGTTTCAACTCGCCGTAGGTCATGTTTAGCTTGTATGCGAAGACATTGCCAGACGCGGTTGCGGTCAGGACGAGCCACCGCGGGTCGTTCTCGGCCAAGACGATGCTCAGGGAGTAGAGCGCGACCATGAACCAAGTGCCGCAGTAGACGAAGGTGGCGATCCGTCCCACCGACGACATTAGTAAGGCGGCGGTCTGCAGTGCCGACTGAGGGTTGGCGGATGGCGGGGCCGCTGGCCAGCTCGCTGGGACGCTAGACGACCCCGCCTGCGGGGTCATGGGGTCGTGAATCGGCTGCCCATCGGTCATCGCATGCTGGCTCCAGAACTGTCCCGTCCACCAGCGAAGGTGGTGCCGCCCAGTCGGGTCGGGCAGCCAACCGCCGGGCAAAGGCGTCCATCGCTCGCCAATGAACGCGTGCCCACCGACGACGTCGCCCGGCTGCCAGGGTCCACCGTGAGGGGGGTGGAGGTTCAGGCGTACCCAGCCCAGATGCATCGTAAGCACGTGCCCGTTCTCGACGGCACCGATCCCTCGGGTCATCGCAACCCAGCCCTGCGCTCGGCGTTAACCCGCCCCACTTGCGACGGCAGCGTGAACAAGTCGATGCACCACCCGACGCCGCAGAACGCGAACGTGAAGAGGTACCAAAGACCGCGTTGCCATTTGCCCAAGTAGAAGTGCTGCGCTCCCAAGAGACCCAGTAATGCCCAAAGCAGATACGCCACACCGAGCACCTTCTCCGGCCGCACGTAACCGTTCGGCGGGTACCCATAAGGCCCGATGGCAAGGCCGGCGTTGCCGTACGGCGACTGCGGAGCGGTGCCGAAGGTCGGTGGCGGAGGAGGCATGAAGGTAGACGCGCGCGGCGGCGCGTCTGAAGTGTCGCCGTCAGCCATCATGTCCCCCCATCTCTAGTCCGCCGTCTGTCCGTCGCAGCCTAATCGTCAGATGCGCGACGCATTGACGACTTGAGGAGAAGCGGGCAGACCGCAAGGGGCACGAGCCGTACTCGGACTTAGAGTAACGGTCGACGTTGGGAGCTTGCTTTGGTGATCGGCGTGTGGCCGTGAAAAGTCCCAAAGTCCCTTCGGTTGTCTTGGGGCGTGATCAGTTGTCTTGCAGATCGACGTGGCCTCCAATCAGGCGCGTCGTTCCGCCGCCTTTGGGGTATCGACGTCTCGCGGGCGGTGCCGCCCTGCTCGTCGGCGCACGGTGCACACCTGACTTCTGAGCCCGGCGTCGTCCGGGAGGCAATCCCCAGGAGTCAACATGTCTATTCCCACCCAGCTGAGCCTGACCGGCTTCATCGTGTCCCCACCGGAGCTGCACTTCACCTCCGCCGGTAAGCAACACACCCGCGTCCGTGTCGGCGTCGAGCAGTGGCGCCACGAAGCAGGCGGCGAGTTCACCAGACTCGACCCGATCTACCACGACATGGTCGCGTTCGAGAGCACCGCGCGTGAGACCTACACCCGATTCCGGCCCGGGGACTGCTTTGTGGCCAGCGGGTACGTCCACGAGTATGAGGTCGACAAGCCCGGCGGCAGCGTGATCAAGGAAGAGTTCGTGGCCCGCAAGATCGGCCACAATGCCAACCGCACCAATTACACCGTCGAACGCACCCGCCGCGTCGCTCCCCCGCAGCCCGCCGTTGTACCGGCGCCCCATCCCCCGGCTGTCGGATTCTGACGGAGCCCGCCATGGAGTACTACGACTCCGAACCGAACGTCGCGGGTGACGACTACCCGAACGTGGCCCGGTTGTTCGGCGAACCGCCAGCGCCGATGAACTGGAACATCCTCACCGCGGACGAGGCCGACTTCGCCTGGCACGACCTCGACCGCTACCTCAAGTGGCTCAAGGCCGCCTATGGACTCACGCCGGCCATTCTGCCTCCGTACTGGCACGCCCACGACGAACTCGTCTGGGAACTTTCGGCCCTACACACTGACTGGCTCGCCTGCTACCACGAGACCGCGTCACCCTCGGCGCCGATCGGTTGGATGCGCGGCTTCGGCGAATCCAAGCACCGGCTCCGCGAGTGGGTCTCCACCTGCGGCACCCGCCTCGACCGCGACAGACCCACCAGGCAGACACCGTGGCCCGGCGAACCCGACGAGCCCACTCGGGGTGAGGTGGTGATCGTCGACCGCAACCTGGAGTTCGAGGAGTTCGTCCGCCAAGACGTCCTGCGCCGACGCCGAATCGAAGCCCAGGTCGCCCAGACCGGCAGGGCCTGACCACGAGGCGGCCCACGCCCCCCACGGACGACTGCTTCTCCACAGGTTCCACCCTGACCACCTTCACGCCCGGCAAGGCAGGGCCACCCTCGAACCAATCCACTGAAAGGAGCCAGACAATGCTTCTCTCTCACGCCCGCACCCTGTGCGACGCACGCTCCGCACTCGCCGTCCTCGCCGACCGCGCCGTCGACAGCGACGCCTCATCGGCGTACGAGCACGTCTTGATCACCCTCGACGTCATCCACGGCGACGAGGCGCCCGCGATCGACACCTACGGCCTCCCCGAGGAGCACGACGAGCTCCTTGCCATCGCATCGACCGCGTTGGAACGGCTGAAGTCTCACGGCATCGACGACCTGCACGTCGAACTACTCCTCGCCATGCTCGATGACGCAACCGAGTTGGACGTCATCTGATGTACGGCGAGACCGGAGCCGCCATGCGCGCCGAGCTCGCCGCGCTGCTCGAACAACATCGCATCCAGCACCGCTTGGGTGACACCCTCGAGCAGCGCACAGACGCTGGCGAGGTCATCGGGCAGTACCGACACAGCGTGCTCGTGTGGTGCACCCAGGCCATGCAGGTTGCGACACCGATGGTCTTCTCCAACGTGCGGCCGCGGGTGCGTGATCCCTTCCGGGCCACCGACCAGATGGGCGCGGCCCGAGAACTCGCCCGCGCCGTGGGATACGCCACGGCCTCCTCGACCTTCGGCCCGGCACCGCTCCCACTGATCACCACACCGCAGGAGAACGCGGTAGTCGAGCATTGGCGCCAAGCCGCACGAGCTGCCGTCCTCGCCGA
Source organism: Nocardioides sp. (assembly GCA_029264225.1). GTDB lineage: Bacteria > Actinomycetota > Actinomycetes > Propionibacteriales > Nocardioidaceae > Nocardioides. Next base: position 3,082 of record JARICB010000427.1, read on the forward strand.
GCACGACACCAACCCAACCGTCACGGGCCAGATCACCGCAGCCCAGGCCCAGGCGCTGGTCGCCGACGTTGCCGTCACCACCCAGGCCCTGGTGGTCCTCGACAAGCGGTACCGCAAACTGCCGGGCTGGACCACCCTGCCCAACCCAGTCCAACTCGGGTGGTCCGCGCTCGCCGCCGCGATCGATGCCAACCTCAAGACACCCGACTACGGCATTGATGCCGAAGGCTGGCGCCCGAGGGTCAAACTGCTCCGCGGGCCAACCCGTCCGGGGATCCTCGGGGTCCTTCAGGCCGAGCACAACCTGCTGATCCGCCTCCAGGCGTTCCCCCACGTCGCGAACCTGCGCCTGGTCGCCGATTCCCAGCGCCATATCTCGCGCCAACTCACCCCCCACGCCGCCCGGGTCGACGAGACCCTTGCCGCTCGTTGGGAGCAACGCGCCGACACCTATGAGCTCATCCGCCAACAACTGCGCGACATCGGCTCGCTCGTCGGCACCGGCGACCTCGCCGCAGCCGAGGCC
>JARICB010000017.1 GCA_029264225.1 Nocardioides sp.
ACCTCCTCGGGGATGATTTTGGTGGCGTCGAGAACGTCGAAGTCGAACTCGTCGGCGAAGGCGTCGTCGAAGACCTGGACGCCGAGATCCCACTGTGGGAAGTCGCCGCTGTCGATGGCGGCATAGAGATCGCGACGATGGAAGTCGGCGTCGGCGCCGTTGATCTTGAGTGCCTCGTTCCACACCACCGACTGCAGACCCTGCCGCGGCTTCCAGTGGAACTTGACGAAGGTGTCCTTGCCCTCGGCGTTGACGAAGCGATAGGTGTGGACCCCGAAGCCCTCCATGAAGCGGAATGACCGGGGGATCGCCCGGTCGCTCATCGCCCACAGCAGCATGTGGGTCGACTCCGGCATCAGCGAGACGAAGTCCCAGAAAGTGTCGTGGGCAGAGGCGGCCTGAGGCCAGCCGCGGTCCTGCTCCTCCTTGACCGCATGCACGAGGTCGGGGAACTTGATCGCGTCCTGGATGAAGAAGACCGGCATGTTGTTGCCGACCAGATCCCAGTTGCCCTCGTCGGTATACATCTTCACCGCGAAGCCGCGCACGTCGCGGGGCAGGTCGGAGGAGCCCTTGTTGCCGGCGACGGTGGAGAATCGGACGAATGCTTCGGTCTTCTTGCCGTTGGTCTGGAACGGCGCCGCGCGGGTCAAGTCGGGAATGGCCTCAAGGCACTCCAGCGTGCCGTGGGCGCCGTAGCCGCGCGCGTGCACGACCCGCTCGGGGATCCGCTCGTGATCGAAGTGAAAGATCTTGTCGCGGAGAGCGAAGTCCTCCAGGACCGTCGGCCCGCGCTCGCCCACCTTGAGCGAGTTCTGGTTGTCGCCGAGCGGGGTGCCCGTCGAGGTGGTCATCCGTTCGCCGTTCTGCACGCCCTGGTGCAGTTCGTCGCCCTCGCCACGCTGGTCCGGCGTGCTGGCAGGCGGTTGCTTGGTGGCCATGCGTGGCTCCCTCGGGATGTATGAGCCGGCAGGGTGCCGACCCTCGTTCCGACGTTATCCACGCGGTCATGCCTGGCAAATCACCCTCAGGGCGGGGATCGGGCTGCTACCGGCGCAACCGCGCGAGAGCCGCGTCAATCCGCTCGGAGACGTGATCGGTGGCGCCCATCCCGTTGACGGTCAGGACAAGATCACGGGCGGCATACTCCTCGATCAGGGGGGCCGTCTGGTCGTCGTACAACCGCTGACGTTTGCGGATCACCGGTTCGGTGTCATCTGCTCTGCCTTGCTGGGTGGCGCGCAGGAGGAGTCGCCCGACCAGTTCTTCGGCATTGACGGTGAGCACCATGACGCCGTCGAGGCGGACCTGCTGCTCGTCGAGCAGGGAGTCGAGGAACTTGACCTGTTCGACGGTGCGGGGGAACCCATCCAACAGGAAACCCGGGCGGCAGTCGGGCTGGGTGAGACGGTCGCGGACCATGGCATTGGTGACGTCGTCGGGGACGTACTCGCCAGCGTCGATGTGCTGCTGTGCCTGGATGCCGAGAGCGGTGCCCGAGGCGACATTGGCGCGGAAGATGTCGCCGGTGGAGATGGCGGGGATGCCGTAGCGCTCGGAGATGACCGAGCCCTGCGTACCTTTGCCGGCGCCGGGAGGGCCCATCAGGATCAGTCGCATTCGGTGGGGTCCTTTTCAGCTGGGGGCGTTGGTGCGTGGGAGCAGAACGGCCAGGTCATCGGGGGCGACCGGAGGCAGCCACGGGCGGCTGGCAGGTGCCTCAGCGACCGGCCTCCTTGGAGTACTTCAGCTTGTAGACGACGTTCATCACCAGGCACTCCCAGGGCACGATCGGGTGACTTCCCGAGTTGACGGCGACCCGAGCTGAGCGGGCGTTCTTGACCAGCACGTGCTTGACGTAGCCCGCCTCGACCGGGTCGGGGCCCAAGCACAGGGCCTCGTCCTTGAGCAGGATGACGTTGTGCTTGGGCGAGGTATTGGCGCGGGTGCCGACGAGCTGGGCGAAGTCGTCGAGGTAGGGCCGCAGCGTGCGGCCGTAGAAGGTGCCGACGTCGGGGTCCTCGCACGAGACGACGGCGTTGACGTCCTTGCGCTCGGCGTAACAGCGCTCGTGACGTTCACGGCTCACCGTGTCGGGGACGATGGGGGCGTCCTCGGCGTCGAAGTAGTGGATGTTCGCGCCGATACGACGGCTGGCGGCGACCCGCTTCGTGGTCACGATGGGTGCCCGCCCGCCCGGGACGAGTCGGTCATAGATCTCGGCCGAGACCTGCTCGAGCGCGTTGCCCAGTCGGCGGGCGTCGTCGGGATCCTGCGCGACGATGATGGTGCCGTGTGAGCGGAGCAGCACCACGTTGGCGCCGGTCGTCTTGAGGGTCTGCTCGACGTTGGAGTGCAGCTTCTTGGTGCCCGGCAGGCCGTAGGCCGCGATCGGCAATACGGGCTGTCCCAGGGCGTCGGCCTGGTCGGGGGTGAGGTCGTAGTCGGCCGCGCCCAGGCTGAGCGCGGAAGCGTAGGACTGGTGCGTGTGAACGACGCAGTCGAGGTCGGGTCGCAGGCGCAGCGCGATCTCGTGCATGTGGTGCTCACCCGACGGTTGGTAGGGCCCGTTCCAGGTGCCGTCGGGCATCAGTTCGGCGAGGTCGCACTCCTGCATGGTCGGGTAGGCCCGGCCGGTCGGCGACATCAGCAACGTCTTGGGTCCGGTTCGGGCGCTGAAGTTGCCCCAGGTGCGCACCACCAGTCCGTCATCGAGCAGTTGGTTGCCCAGCTCGACGAGCGCAGCACGTGGGTCGATCGTGGTCGGGTGGGAGTCGCTCATTGCGAGACCACCTCGGCGAAGATCCGGTCGAAGCGGGTCAGGGCGTCGTCGATCATCGCCTCGTCGTAGGCCGCGGAGACATAGAGGCGGCTGCCGGCCAGGGTGACCATGCCTTCGGCCATGTAGGCGGCGCCCATGTGCTCCATCTCCGCCTTGCGGGCCGAGGTGGCCTTGATGACCTGCGGGATCGTCCACGGCTTGGACCAGTCGAGGGAGAAGTGCATGGTGCCGGCGGTCTCCAGGTGCACGATCGAGCCCTGGTTGTAGGCCACGAACGGTAGGGCGTGCTTCCTGACGAGCGCGCCGAGACCGTCGGCCAGCCGGTCGCCCAGCAAGTTGGCCTTCTCGAAGGCGCGGGTCTGCGAGATCTCCTTGATGGTCCAGTAGCCGGCGACGCTGGAGATCGGGGTGGCCGCCATGGTGCCGCCGACCAACGCCTTCTTGACCTTGCTGCCGCCTGCGATGCCGGCAGCGAGATATTGCATGTATTCGCTGCGTCCGCCGAGCCCGCCGGCGCCGGGGTAGCCGCCGGCGATGACCTTGCCGAAGACGGTGAGGTCGGGAGTGATGCCGTAGAAGCCGGATGCGCCGCGATCGGAGATCCGGAAGGCGGTAACGACCTCGTCGAAGATCAGCAGTGCGCCGTACTTCTTGGCCAGGTCGGCCGCACCCGCGACGAACTCGCGACTGATCGGGCGGGTGCCGCTCTCGGGGCCGACCGGCTCGAGCATGACCGCAGCCGTGCCGCCGATGAGCTTCTTGTGCTTGAGCTTGCGCTCCAGGTCGGCCAGGTCGCCGGGGAAGAACTCGTCGGTGAAGGTGAAGGCGGAGAGCGGCACGCCCTTGGCCTGGGTGAACTTGGAGCCGGGGATCCGGATGCCGTAGGCGAGCTGGTCGCTCCAGCCGTGGTAGGCGCCGCCCATCTTGAGCACGTGCTTGTTGCCGGTGGCCAGTCGCGCGACGCGGATCGCCGCCATGCAGGCCTCGGTGCCGGAGTTGAGCGCCCGGAACTGCTCGACGCCGGGGATCAGGTCGCAGATGAGCTGGGCGAGCTTGAACTCGTACTCGTGAAAGAGCCCGGTCGAGGGTCCACAGGTGTTGAGCAGGTCGATGACCTTCTCCCGGATCTGGGGTGGGTTGGAGCCGAGCACCGTCGGCCCGCCGGCCTGCAGGAAGTCGTAGTACTCGTTGCCGTCGAGGTCGTGGAGCTTGGCGCCCTCGGCCTTGGTGAAGACGAGCGGGAAGGGGTGGTTGAAGGCCAGGTTGTGCTGAACCCCACCGGGGATGACCTTCGTCGCCTCCTCGATCATCGCCTTGGAGCGGGTGCACCTGGCCTCGAAGTAGTCGCTCTCGTAACGGTGCAGCGCCTCCTTCGAGATGGAGTGGATCGGCTTGGTGATCAGCGCGTCGAGCGAATCGTTGATGTGCTGGACGCCGGGGCGGTTGATCTCCACGTGGCTCACTCCTGGGACGGTGCTCGAGAAGGGAGGTGAGTCACGACTCACCCTGCGATGTGATGAGGCTACGAAGCCCTTCCACCGGTGTCAACAGTGGTGCTAGCGTTCGGCGCAATTCGCGTGAGTGGTGACTCACTTTTGGGTAGGGAGGGCTGATGGGCCAGTTGGCAACCGAGCGATTTCTCAACCTGCCCGAGGAGAAGCGCCAACGCGTGCTGCTCGCGGCTGTGCGGGAATTCGCCACCTACGGCTACGACGCGGCCAATACCAACAGGGTCGCCCAGGAAGCGGGCATCAGCGTAGGAGCGCTGTTCAAGTACTTCGCCACCAAGCAGGATCTGTTCGGCCATGTCGTCGCCGCTGGAGCCGAGCTGATCGAGGCACTCGTCAGCTCGCTGCTGGCCGCCCCCGGCGACACCTTCGACAAGCTCGAGCAGCTCGTGCGGCTGGCCGTGGACTCCTCCCACGAGCAGCGGGAGTTCGTCCGGCTCTACCACGAGATCACCGGCACCG
>JARICB010000004.1 GCA_029264225.1 Nocardioides sp.
GATCTCCTTCGACCGCGCCGGCGAGCTGGAGATCGTCGAGATTCCCCTCGGACCGCAGTGAGGAGTGGCCCGGCCAGTGGTCAGGAGTCGGTGGTCCGCACCCGGCCGCCGTACCCTTAAGGGGTGAGCACCATCCCTAGCCTTGAGCAGGTGCGCGCACTGCACCCAGTCCAGCAGCCGACCTACCCCGACAGCCTCGCCGTGACGGCTGCCGTCGAGAAGCTTCGGCTCGCGCCGCCGCTCGTATTCGCTGGGGAGTGTGACGCCCTCAAGGACAAGATCGCGCAGGTCACCCGAGGCGAGGCGTTCCTGCTGGCCGGTGGGGACTGCGCCGAGACGTTCGCCGGCGTCACGGCCGACAACGTCCGCAACAAGTTGCGGGTGCTGCTCCAGATGGCGGTCGTGCTGACCTACGCCGGGTCGGTACCGGTCGTCAAGATCGGCCGGCTCGCCGGGCAGTACGCCAAGCCTCGCTCCTCCGACATGGAGACCCGCGACGGCGTGACCCTGCCGGCCTACCGCGGCGACGCGGTCAACGGCTTCGAGTTCACCCCCGAGTCGCGCATTCCTGACCCGCAGCGCCTGGTCGACGTCTACAACGCGTCGGCGGCCACCCTCAACCTGGTGCGCGCCTTCGTGACCGGCGGCTATGCCGACCTGCGCCAGGTGCACACTTGGAACAACGACTTCGTCCGGGAATCGCCCTACGCCCAGCGCTACGAGCTGGTGGCTGGGGAGATCGAGCGCGCGCTGACCTTCATGAAGGCGATCGGTGCCGACCCCGACCAGTTCCACCGCGTCGACTTCCACTCCAGCCACGAAGCGCTGTTGTTGGACTACGAGCACGCGATGACGCGCACCGACTCCCGCACGGAGCTGCCTTACAACGTCTCGGCGCACATGGTGTGGATCGGCGAGCGGACCCGTCAGCTTGACGGTGCCCACGTCGAGTACTTCAGCCACATCCGCAACCCGATCGGCTGCAAGTTGGGTCCCACCGCGACCGCCGACGACGCACTCGCGCTGGCGGCGAAGCTCAACCCGGAGAACGAGGCCGGCAGGTTGACCTTCATTACCCGGTTCGGTGCCGACAAGATCCGCGACGGGCTGCCGCCGCTGGTCGAGAAGGTGAGCGCCGAAGGTGTGCAGGTGGCCTGGATCAGCGACCCGATGCACGGCAACACCTTCGAGGCCTCCACCGGCTACAAGACCCGCCGCTTCGACGACGTGCTCGACGAGATCCAGGGCTTCTTCGACGTGCACCGTGAGCTCGGCACCGTTCCCGGCGGCATGATGGTCGAGATGACCGGCGACGACGTCACCGAGATCGTCGGCGGCGGCGAAGCGATCGACGAGCACGGGCTCGCACACCGCTACGAGTCGGTGGTGGACCCGCGTCTGAACCGCGTGCAGTCGCTGGAGATGGCGTTCCTCGTCGCCGAGATGCTGCGCAAGGCCTGAGCGACGGTGATCGACCAGTGATCGACCTGCGCTCCGACACGCTGACGCGTCCTACCGAGGCGATGCGGGCCGCGATGGCGGACGCGGAGGTCGGTGACGACGTGTACGGCGAGGATCCGACGGTGAACGACCTGGAGGAGCGGGTCGCTGGCCTGTTCGGCCACGAGGCCGCCCTCTTCACCCCGACCGGTTCGTTGGCCAACGTGCTCGCGGTCCGTTCCTTGGTCGGGGTCGGCCAAGAGGTGCTGTGCGAGTTGTCGGCGCACATCGCCCGCGCCGAGTTGGGTGCTCACGGCGCCATCTCCGGGCTGACGATGCGCACCTGGACCGACCCGCGCGGTCAGATCGACCTGGCGGCCATCTCCGCCCTCTACGCCCCTGACATGGGGCCGTTCTTCGTGGCGACGAAGGCGATTGCGGTGGAGAACACCCACAACTTCGCCGGCGGAACGGTGCTTCCGTTGGCCGACCTCCAGGCACTTCGCGGCTGGGCCGACGGGGTAGGGGTCGCGATCCATCTCGACGGTGCCCGGATCTGGAACGCGCACGTCGCGACCGGCACGCCGCTGGCCGAGTACGGCGCGATGGCCGACGTGTTGGCAGTGTGCCTGTCCAAGGGCCTGGGCGCGCCGATCGGTTCGCTCATGGTCGGGTCCTTCGATGCCGTCGCCGAAGCCCGGATCTGGCGCAAGCGGTTGGGCGCCGGGACGCGCCAGGTCGGCATCCTGGCGGCGGCGGGTCTGCACGCACTCGATCATCATGTCGAACGCCTCGCTGATGACCATGCCCACGCGAAACTGCTGGCCGAGGCCATCGACGTGGATCCGGCCACGGTGGAGACCAATATCGTGGTCGCACACCGTGAAGACGCCGCAGCGTTCGTTGCTGCCGCAGCCGAGGCTGGGGTAAGGATCTCTGCCGTGGGTCCGCGAACCGTGCGACTGGTGACCCACCTCGATGTCTCCACCGGCCAGGCCCAGCAGGCGGCATCGGCCCTCAGTCGACTCGATTGACCCCGACGCCCGGGCTCATACGGCGATATGCGTAACTTCGCCCTCGATGTGTCGTCGCGGAACCAGTTCGATGATGAGCATGGCACTCAGCACCATTAGCCCGCCGAGGATCAGTCGCGGCGTCACGCTCTCCCCGCCGAGGGCGACGGCGAAACTGGCGGCGAAGACCGGTTCCATGCTCATGATGATCGCGCAGCGGGTGGGTGAGAGGTGCGCCTGTGCCCATGTCTGTCCTAGGAGCGCGAGCGCTCCGGCGAAGAGTGCCATGTAGACCAGCGAGAGCCAGTCGCGGCCGGTGCTGGGCAACACGAGGCCGTTGGGGGCGGTGGCGACCAGGCAGATCAGCGCGATCACGACGATCTGGAGGATCGTCATTCCCAATGCGTCCTGGGTCGTCGACCAGGCGCCGAGGCCGACGATGTGGAGCGCGTAGAGCGTCGCAGCGACGAGCGTGATCGCCTCGCCGTACCCGACGCTGAGCCCACTCAGGGTCAGCACGCCCAACCCGAGCGTGGCCAGGGCCACCGCCGCCCAGGTGACCGGCCCGATCCGGGTGCGCAGGATGAGCGCGGCGAACAGTGGTGTGCATACGACGTACATCCCGGTAATGAAGCCGCTCACACTGGCTGCCGTGTGCGCCAGTCCGGCGGTCTGGAGAATCTGGGCGAGGCCGTAGAGGGCGCCCAGCACCATTGCATGGCGTCGGACCGCGGGGGAGAGTCGGGCGATGGCTCTCGGTGCGACGACCAGCATCGCCACCGCGGCGATCGTGAACCGGACCGCGAGGAAATCGAGGGTCGGCATTCGGTCGAGCAGGTCCTTGATCAAGAAGAACGTGCTGCCCCAGCAGGCCGTCATCGCGAGCAGCGCCATAGTCGCCAGGATCGACGTGCGTCGGGAGGTGGTCTGATCGCTCACCCCAGGAGGCTAGGGCCTCAGATCAGGTAGAGCGTGATCGTGCTGCCCTTGGCGACCATGTCACCGGCGCCCGGGGAGGTGCTGAACACGAAACCGACCCCGATGTAGTTGTCGCTGTTCTCCACCTCGACCTCGAAGCCGAGGTCTTCCAACTTCTCGGTCGCGGAGTCCACGCCCATCGCGATCACCCGCGGCACCTCCACGAGCTCAGGCCCCTTGGAGAGAACCAGTTCGACCGTGTCACCGCGGAACAGCGGGCCCGTCGTCGGGTCCTGTGAGATCACCTTTCCCTCGGCGACGGTGTCGTTGTACTCCTCACCGGTGACCTCGACGGTGAGCTTGCGCTTCTCCAGTGCGGCGATGGCCTGATCCCCATCCCTACCGGTCCAGTCCACCAGCTCGATCGGGCGCCGGCCCTTGCTGAGAACCAGATCGACCGTGGCGTCGCGCTTCACGCTGGTGCCCGCCTTCGGGTCGCTCCTCATGACCGTCCCCGCAGGCACCGTGTTGCTGAACTTTTCGACAGCCTCCCCGAAGACGAGGTTGGTCTGCTTCAGGGCGTCTCGGGCCTCATCCAGGCTCATCGAGGTGAACGTCGGAACGTCGTAGCGCTCCGGGCCCAGGGAGACGATGAGAGTGACGGTGCCGTGTGTGAGCACCCGGGCGCCCGGGTCTGGATCGGAGGCAAGCACGAGACCCGCCTCGACCGTCTCGGAATGACGTGGCGTGCCGATGTCG
>JARICB010000049.1 GCA_029264225.1 Nocardioides sp.
CCCCTCCCAGGCCGTCGACGCGATGTTCCGGCAGGCGGGGGTGATCCAGGTGGACACGCTCGAGGAGATGTTCGACGTGGCCCAACTGCTCGCCCACCAGCCGCTTCCTCGCGGCCGGCGAGTTGCCATCATCGGCAACTCCGACGCGCTCGGACTGCTCGCGGCCGACGCCGCGACCAGCGTCGGTCTGGTCGTCAACAAGCAGGTCGCGCTCGGGGCCGACGGCGGCGGCGAGGACTTCGAGGACGCCCTCGACGCGGCCATCGACGACCCCGAAGTGGACGCCGTCGCGGCGATCTACATCCCGCCGCTCAACACCACCGGCGAAGACGTCGCCAACGTTCTCGCCGCGGTAGGGGAGCAGTCCGACAAGCCGATCGTGTCCACCTTCCTCGGCGCCGAGGGGGTGCCCGAACTGTTGCGGGTGCCCGACGTCGAGGGCGCCAGTGCCGGGCGTGGCTCGGTGCCGTCCTATCCGGCCGTGGAGGCCGCGGTCCGCGCGCTCGCGCGAGTGGTGGAGTACGCCGTGTGGTTGCGCACCCCGGACGGTACGTCGGCCGATGAGGAAGTCGTCGACCGCGCAGCGGGGCGGCGCCTCGTCAACGAACTGCTGATGAAGAACCCCGACGGCTGTGACCTGGGTCTGCTCGACCAACGGGCGCTGCTGTCGGCCTACGGCATCGACCTCTGGGAGACCGCGCCGGTGGCGAGCCTGGAGCAGGCCCTCAGTGCCGGCGAGGCGCTCGGCTGGGACGTGGTGCTCAAGGCCACCGCGCACCACCTGCGACACCGACCCGATCTGGCCCACGTGTGGCGCAATATCGACACCCCGGACCAGATGACGGACGCCTGGCAGTCCCTCAACGCGATGATCACCGAGCCGCAGTCGGCCGGGTTCGTGGTTCAGAAGAACGCGCCCCCCGGGGTGCCTGTGGGAATCTCCTCGATGGAGGACCCGCTCTTCGGTCCGGTGCTCTCCTTCGGCATCGGCGGTCCGTTGACCGAACTGTTGGAGGACCGGGCCTACCGCATCCCGCCGTTGGCCGAGCACGACGCCCAGGACATGGTGCGTGAGATCAAGGCATCCCCGATCCTGTTCGGCTACCGAGGCAGCGAGATCGTCGACGTCAACGAGATCGAGCGGCTGGTCCGTCGGGTCGCACAGATCCAGAACGACCTGCCCCAGATCCGGGCGCTGGACCTGCCGCTGATCCTGGCCGGTGGCACCGGGGCGGCGGTGCTGGGCGCAGCGATCCGGATCGAGCCGGTCATCGATCCACGCTCGGACTGGTTCGTGAGGCGACTCTCCACCCCACCCGGGGACACGCTGCCGGACTAGCGGCACGGCACCGCGCCGAGACGGGCGCCGTGCGCGTGACACACTGCCCGCATGCGCAGCACCAGGTCCCAGTCGGGAGCAGCGGGAGAACTTCAGCGAGCCATCGAGCACACGGGGTACTACCCCGAGGTGGTGACCGACGGGGTGTTCTCCGCGGTCGCTGGTGAAGAGCTGGTGGCGGTCTTCCTCCACCACGAGCCGACGTTCGACCGCGCCGAGGTACGCCGCCACCTCACGGTCGCGGTGCTTACCGGCACCCGGTTGATCCTGACGCACACCGACGAACACCCCGGTGACGACCTGCTGCCGGATCCCTACACGTCGACCTCGACCGAAGCAGTGGCCCTCGCAGCGGTCCGGTCGGTCGTCATTACCCGCATGGTGGCCAACCCGACGGCGGGCGCGTCGTCGCCGGCCGAGGCGGTGCTGACCGTCAGTTGGGGCGGGGTCGGCCGGATCGACCTGGAGCCCGCGGGCTGTGCCGACCCGGCCTGCGAGGCCGACCACGGCTATACCGGGGTCCTGGCGGGCGAAGACTTCTCGCTGCGGGTCTCCGCGGCCGCCGACGGTGGCGAGGCAGTGGCACGGCTACTCGCGTTCGCCGAGTCGCTGTCGTCGCTGACCCGCGGTTCGTGAACGAATTCACCCTCCCCGCCTACGGGGAACGATCGCTGGGCGATGTCGTCCCCGCGGTCGCGCGTGCCCTCGGACAGCGCCCTGAGGTGGCCGGGACGTCGCCTTCTGGCCTGCTGCTGCCGGACGCCGCGTCCTACGTCGTCTTCCTCATCGACGGCCTCGGTGCCGAACTGCTGCGCCGCTACGGGCACTCGGCGCCGTTCCTCTCCTCGTTGCTCGACGGGTCGGCGACCGGCACCGCCGGCGTCCCCTCGACGACCGCCACCAGCCTGACCTCGCTGGGCACCGGGCTGGTCCCGGGAGCCCACGGCCTGGTCGGCTTCACCGCCCGCATCCCCGGCACCGACCGGCTCCTCAACCACCTGGCGTGGGACAAGTCGGTCGACCCGCTCGAGTGGCAGCCCCACCCGACTGCGTTCGCGCGGCTCGCTGCGGCCGGCGTGAACGTCACGGTCGTCAACAAGCGAGAGTTCAACGGCTCCGGGCTGACCGCCGCCGCCCACCGAGGTGCGGAGTATGTCGGCGCCGACCGGGTAGGGGAGCGCATCGCGGCCATGGTCGCGGCGGCTGCCCGGCCGCCGTCGCTGACCTACGTCTACGACTCCGACCTCGACTGGACCGGCCACAAGTTCGGCGTGTCCTCGATCCAGTGGCTCCAACAGTTGGCCATGGTCGACGCGGAGGCAGAGCAGATGCGGGAGGCGCTGCCCTCATCGGTGCGTTTCGTGGTCGTGGCCGACCACGGCATGGTCGATGCGGACCCAGCCACCGCCTTCGACATCGACGAACTGAGCCACTTGCGCGACGGCGTCGACCTGGTCGGCGGCGAAGCCCGGTTCCGGCACCTCTACTGCTCTCGCGGATCGATCGACTCCGTGCTGGCCACCTGGCGCGAGACGCTGGGCGACCAGGCCCTGGTCGTGGCCCGCGAGGAGGCCATCGCTCGCGGCTGGTTCGGTGGCGTGACCTCCGGTGTGCTGCCCCGCCTGGGCGACGTACTCGTCGCGTGTCGCGGGGAGTCCTCCATCCTCTCGAGTCACGACTTCCCCTACGAGAGAACGCTGGTAGGCCTCCACGGATCCCTGACCCCGGCCGAGATGCTGATCCCGATCCTGGTGAGCTGAGGGATCAGCCGAAGGGCAGCGGCTCGGGCGCCAGGCTGACAGCCTTGGCCCGGGCGGCGGTAAGGCGACGCCGGTGGTGCTGGCGACACAGCACTTCGTAGGCCACTTCGGCGGGCGGCTCGTCGGCCGCTTCGACGTCACCGACCACCACTACGTCGCCCTCGGTGACCATCACGCCGTCCTCGGTGCGGGCATTGTGCGTGGCACGCTTCCCGCACCAGCACAGCGCCTCGACCTGGAGCACGTTCATCCGGTCGGCCAGCTCGACGAGTCGGGCCGAGCCGGGGAACATCACGGTACGGAAGTCGGTCAGGATGCCGAAGGTGAAGACGTCGATCTGCAGTTCGTCGACGACCTTGGCGAGCTGGTTGATCTGATCGGGACTGTAGAACTGCACCTCGTCGCAGATCAGGTAGTCGATCCGGCCGCCTGCGGTCAGCGTGGTGACGACGTAGCGCCAGAAGTCGAAGTCGGCACCGACCTCGAGCGCGTCATGGGTCAGACCGAGCCGACTGCTGAGCACCGGTTTGCCGGAACGGTCGTGGGTAGTGAAGATCCTGCCGACGCGCCCACGCGCGGCATGGTTGTGATTGGTCTGGAGTGCCAGCGTCGACTTGCCGGAGTCCATGGTGCCGGTGAAGAAATGCAGTTCAGCCACGAGACGCGATCCTTCCACAGCCCGGCGGTGGTCCCGACAGGTGCAGAATGGGTGACATGACGGGTCCTGTGTTGATCTCGGCCGGCGAGTTGGCTGAGTCGCTCCCTACGGTGTGCGTGCTCGACGTGCGATACCGCGTCGGCGGGCCTCCTGGGCGTGAGGACTACGTCGCGGGGCACATCCCTACCGCGGCCTACGTTGACCTCGACACCGACCTCGCGGAGCCACCTGGCGACCCGGTGGACGACCGTGGTCGGCACCCGCTGCCCACGAGCGCCCGGTTCATCGACGCCATGCAGCGTGCCGGTGTGGGGCTGGAGTCGAGTGTGGTCGTCTACGACGACTGGCAGGGCCGCGCAGCAGGCCGGGCGTGGTGGCTGTTGCGCCACTACGGCCACCGGGACGTACGGGTGCTCGACGGCGGTTGGGCGGCATGGGTGGCCGCCGGTGGTGCGGTGCAGATGGGCCATACGGCCCCTGGGCAGGGCGACTTCCACGGCAGCCCGGGAGCGATGCCAGTGGTGACCGCCGCGGCCCTGGGTGACGTCTCGCTCGTGGTGGATGCGCGGGCGCCGGAGCGTTACCGCGGTGAGAACGAACCGCTTGACCCCGTGGCCGGCCACGTGCCGGGCGCGGTCAACGTCGACACCGGCCGCAATCTCGACAATCACGGCCACTTCCGTGACGTCGTCGAGCTGCGAGCGCTCTACGCCAGCATCGGCGCAGTGCCTGGCACCGACGTCGCGGCCTACTGCGGTTCGGGCGTGACCGCGACCCACGACCTCCTTGCCATGGAGATCGCCGGCATCAGGGCAGCCCTCTTCGCACCCAGCTGGTCGGGTTGGGTGGCCGACCCGGACCGTCGCGTCGAGCAGGGGTAGGGCTCAGGAGGCC
>JARICB010000137.1 GCA_029264225.1 Nocardioides sp.
TTCGGGTGGGCCTGCCGATGGGTCGGCTTCCCCGCCGGCGACACGATCGTCCCGCAGATACGCACCGTCGCCGGCGACACCGTGACGTCGACGTCGCAGCGGCGGATCGCCAGCACCTCGCCGATCCGTGCAGACGTGCCGAGCATGACCTCGATGATCTGCTCCAACTGGCCATCCGGCGGCGGACCAGGCGTGCCTGGAGCACGGCGCCAACTGCGGGTGGCTCGACGGATCGCCTCGACCTGATTCAACGTCAACGCCATCGTCTGCGACGGCGGCTTGTGGAGTCGTGCAGTCTCCCGCACCGGGTTCTCGCGCAGAGCGTCGTACCGAACAGCCAGGCCGAGCGCGAGGCTCAGCACGGTCCTGGCCTGCTTGGCGGTGCTGTAGCTCTTCGCCGCTGCGAGTCGCTTGATGAACTGGTCAACTCTGCGGACGGAGATTTCGCGAAGCAGGAGATTCTCGAAGGCCGGCATCACAAGTTGGCGCACGTTCCGCTCGTACAGGGCACGCGTGCTCTCGGCCAGCTTGCCCTCAAGATCGAGGTCCTCAAGCCACACCTCGACCAGTTGGCCGAACGAGCTATCCGGGGTGAGTTCGCCGAAGCCCGAGGAGAATCCGCGGCGGGTGGCCAACTTCTCCTTCAAGCGGTGCTCGGCCCGCCTCTGCGTGTCAGCACTCGCCTCGATGCGACGCAACTGCCCGTCGTGGTCACGGAATCTGGTGCGCGCACGCACGGTGCCATTCGGCAGCTTGGTGAACTCAATCTCCCCGAACGTGCCAATCGGGGTTCTTGGCCTACCCATGGCTCATCACTCGCTCAGCGAGCGCGGCCCCGGGACGTCGCGCTGACCGTCGACCCAGGCTTGGACGTCGCTGATCCTGAACTTCACGTGGCGACCAATGCGGAGGCCCACCGGACCTCGGCCGGTCTGGCGCCACTCGTAGATCGTCTTGACCGGCACGCCGAGGTACTCGGCGAGTTCGGTGATCGTGACGAGCGGGTCGAGCACGCTCAGCGGGTTGGTCTCGGTCTTCATGCCCACAAGGTGCGTAGCCAGGACCGGACCCGTCGGTGATGTTCGGGAGCGCTACGAACCAGTCAGACGAGCGTCTGGCCCGTGCCCCACGAACCGACTCAAAGTGGAGGGTTTCTGGTGGATGGATCAATTCTCAAAAACTTTCAGGCCCGGGATTCGCACTGAATCCCGGGCCTGATTTGGTAGCGGGGGCAGGATTTGAACCTGCGACCTCTGGGTTATGAGCCCAGCGAGCTACCGAACTGCTCCACCCCGCGTCGCTGAAAGCAACACTAGGGGATGGCCGTGGCGAACCCAAATCCGGGGGTCAGTCAGTGGTGTCCGCCTTGGTGTCAGCCAGGGTGACTGCCTCGCTGATCAGGTCGCGACCCTCCTCGCTCAGCCGCGCCCAGCCGACGGTGTCGCCCTTGGCCTGGGCCTTGTCGGCTGCTGCGAACTTCGCATCTGCCTGCGCCAGGAGGGCGAGGATCTGGTCGTCGATCGAGCCGGAAGGCTCCGGATCGGGCTTGTTGTCCCCCGGTCCGGCAGGGGGCTCGGGGGGTGGCGTCGGCGTGGTCGAGGAGACGCCGAGGGCGTCGGCGATGGCCTCGCGCAGCGTCGTACCGATCCCGATCCGGTCGCCGTAGGAGACGAGCACGAACCGCAGGATCGGGAAGCTCGCCTCCGACTCGTTGGAGCGCTGGGTGTAGAGCGGCTGCACATACATCAGCCCGTCGCCCACCGGCAGCGTCAACAAGTTGCCGTAGATCGGCACGACGCCACCCTGGGTGAAGCCGAGCAGTTCGCGGCGTACTCCCTCATCCGAACTGAGCTTGTTGGCGATCTGGCCCGGCCCGTCGGTGCGTTCATTGGGCAGTTCGAGCACCGAGATCTTGCCGTAGTTCTCGTCCGTCGCATCACTGTTGACCGAGACGAAGGAGACCAGGTTGGACTTTCCGCGCGGCACGTAGACCGACGTCAGCGACCACGTGTCGTCCTGGGTGAAGAGCCGGTAGGGCGGCTGGAGTTTGGTGTCGACCTCCGGGTCACGGGGCACCTCCCAGCGCGTGGAGCCGTCATACCAGTCCTTCGCGTCCGTCTCGTGGTAGCGAGCGAACTGATAGCGCTGGACGCTGAACAGGTCGTCGGGGTAGCGCAGGTGCTGGCGCAGCGAGTCGGGGATCTCCGACTTGGGCCGCACGACGTCGGGGAAGACCTCGCTCCAGGCCTTGAGAATCGGGTCGGTCTCATCCCACTCGTAGATCTTCACGGTGCCGTCATAGGCGTCGACGGTCGCCTTGACCGCGTTGCGCATGTAGTTGATCTCGTCGGTCGGCACGGTCTGGAAGCCGGGCGTCTGGGTCAGCGAGTCGTCGGTCATCTTGTCGAGAGACTCACGCTGGGAGAGCGGGTAGCGGTCGGTCACGGTGTAGCCGTCGAGGATCCACTGGATGCGCCCGTCGATCACGGCCGGATAGGCGTCGGAGTCGATGGTCAGCCACGGCGCCACCTTCTGCACCATGCGCCCGGGGTTGCGGTCGTAGAGGATCTTGCTCGAGTCGTTGACCCGACCTGACAGCACCAGGTTGGGCTCCCCGAACTTCACCGCATAGAGCAGCTTCTCGAAGATCCCGCCGATCGGGACGCCACCCTCGCCGGTGTAGGTGGTGGTCTGGTTCTCGTCGTCGCGCTCACCCTTGGGCAGGTCGAGCTCGACTGCGCTGTCGCCCGACTTCCGCCCCACGATCGAGTACGACGGGCTCATCTCGCCGAAGTAGACGCGCGACTCGTAACCGCCCTCGCTGAGCTCGGTCAGGGCACTCTCGTCGACTTCTTGGCCCTCCGCCCATTGCACGGTCTGCGACTGGGTCACATCGTCCCCCGGCCGCTGATTGGCATACGCAGCGATCACCCCGTTGCCGTGGGTGTAGACGGTATGCAGGTTGATCCAGTTCTTGTCGCTGTCGGCCAGGCCACTCTGGTCGAGCTCCCGCACGCCGAGCACGAGTGCCCGGTCGCGACCGTCGATCTCGTAACGGTCGACGTCGAGCACCGGCGGCACCGAGTAGTAGGCGCGCACCTGCTGCTGCTGCTCGAAGGTCGCGCTGACCACCTTCGGGTCCACGAGCGGAACCCTCGAGGTCGCCGCATCCAGATCCCCCAGGTCGTCGTTGCTGGTGTTGGGCTCCGAGACATACGGGGAGACTTCGATGTCGTCGAGGTTGTACGCCGCCCGCGTGGCCTCGATGTTCTCCTTGATGTAGGTCCCCTCCTTGTCGGGGACGTTCGGGTTGACCTGGAACCTCTGGACCACCCCCGGCACGATCAGCCCCAGCAGCACGGCCGACAGCGCCAGCAGGGCGATCCCCATCGACGGCAGCAGCCAGGTGCGGCGCCAGATGTTCAGGAAGAACAGCACTGCACAGATCAGCGCGATACCGGTCAGGATCTCCTTGGCCGGCAACACCGCGTGGTCATCGGCGTAGCCCATGCCGGTGAACAACGAGCCCGAACCCGTGACCAGGTCATACCGGTCCAACCAGTAGTCGGCCGCCTTGGCGAGCACGAAGACCCCGAGCAGCACCGAGAAGTGGACCTGCGCGGCGCCGGTGAGTCGGTCGCGGGCAACCGAGAGCCGGATGCCGCCGTAGAGGTAGTGCACGAGCGCGGCCACCATCAGCCCGATCACCGCGAGGGTCATCACGAAGTCGGTCAGGTAGTGCCACCACGGCAGGTCGAAGACGTAGAAACCCGTGTCCCGGCCGAAGTAGGGATCCTGCGTGCCGAATGACTGGCCGTGACGCCACAACGAGTACTCGCGCCAGTGCCCGGCCGCCGAGGCGCCAGCGAAGACACCCATCAGCACGGACAGGCCGATCAGCAGCCAGCCGGTGACGGGGCTGACCGCGTCGCGGTAACGCTGGAGGTTGGTGTCACCGCCGCCCATCAGCGGGCGCGCACGGTAGGCGAGCACGACGTTCAACGCCACGACCGCGGCCATGACGGTGCCGAAGATCAGGAACAGCCCGACCCTGGTCCAGAGCAGGGTGCCGAAGACGCCGACGTAGTCGACCGACTTGAACCACAACCGCTCGGTCCAGAACGAGGCGAAGCCACTCACTGCCAGGGCCAGCACCAGCAGTACGGCGGCGGTAATGATCAGGGTCCGAGACCGTCCACTACGGGCCGGCGGCTCCTGCGGGGGGCGCGGCGCGGGCGCTCCGAAGGCCCCGCTCATTCGACTACCTGGAAGGTGCTGCGCAGCAGGTCGATCAGGCCCGGCACCAGTTCGGTCCCGTCGACGACCGACTGGGCGTCGTCATGGGCCCGGAGACGCAGGGCGCAGTAGGTCGCGCCCTCGCGCGTCACGCCGGCGACGATCCGCACCTCTTGGCGCAGCGGGTGCTCGCGCGCGAACTTCTCGGCGGCTTCCGGATCGTCCGGGATCTCGGCGTCCACCCCGGGCGGCAGCACGAGGCGCTCCACCACGGCGGCGCAACCGGCGACCTCCGGCGGCCACTCGATCACCTGCAGGCTCTCCTCCAACTGCTGGTCAGGCAGGCCCTCCTGCTCGACCGGCGTAAAGGACCCCGCATCGGCGGACGCGTCAAGACCTGCCTCTGCGGCAAATTCGGGCTGCTCGGCGATGATCCGGGCGGTGTCCACTAGGGCGTAGAGGCGGGCTGGCTGGTCCCAGCCGGCCTGTGCCACATGGGACTCGATCTCGAGGACCGCCGCAGACAGCGCGGGGTCTTGCGGGAGGGAGGTCTCGGTCACTACTTGTCCTCACAGGTCGGCAGGTCAGCGTCGGGGTCGGAGACCCATGACGTGATCGCGTTGACGGCGTCGTGCATGGTTGTGGCCTTCACCAGGCGCATATCGCCGGTGTCGAGCCCGATGGTGTCGGGACAGTTGCCTGCCGCCACCAGGAAAAGTTTGGCATCGGCCGCCTCGGCGCCAGCGATCTTCTGCTGGATGCCACCGATCGGACCGGTGTTGCCGTCGGCGTCGATGGTGCCGCTGCCTGCGACCACTGCCCCTCCGGTCAGCGACCCCGGGGTCAGGGTGTCGTAGATGGCCAGCGAGAACATCAACCCAGCGCTCGGGCCACCGATGGCATCACCGATGTCGACCGAGACGTCGAAGGGGAATGTGAAGCCGTTGCCCGGAGTGATCCCGATGCGCTTGTCCCCCTCGACCAGGCGCGGCTCGACCTCGACCGAGACCTCCTTGCCTGCGCGGCGTACGAGGAAGGTCAGGGGCTGGTCAACCGGGGCACCATCCACGGCCTTGACGACGTCCTGGGGCGTGGCGATCTCGGTGTCCCCGACCTTCAGCAGGATGTCGCGCACCTTGAGCTTGCCGTCTGCCGGCAGCTTCTTCTCGACGTAGAGCACCTCGACCTCGGGCTGCACGTCGTAGCCCAACTCGCGAAGGGCGGTGGCGATGGCGGCGTCCTGCGAGGAGACCATCTGGACCGCCGACTCCGCGTCACTCGATTTGTCGGTCTCGTTGGGGGCGTAGACGGCACTGCGGGGATAGACCGCTTCGTCGGTGTTCACCCAGGCCGACAACAGCCGCGCCAGAGTGACGCGTTCCTGTGGTTGGTCGACGTAGATCGTGGTGAGGCGGAGTTCGCCGTCGTCGCGGTAGACCTCGTGCCCGGACACCTGGACGATCTCGTTGCCGTCGCGCGAAGCGAGGATGTCGACCGTCGGACCGGGTCGGTAGGTGACGTAGGCCAACGGCTGGGTAGCAACGACGGCGACGAGGCCGAGCAGCAGTGACACCGCTGCCAGCCCGGCTATCGTCCGCTGACTCATGGCGTCAGCCTCTCAAATGGGTACAACCCCGAGGTCAGCGACCGCGGGTCGGACGCACAGCTATACCGGTGCTGCGGTCGGCGACTCGCGCTGGACGCTCGGGCAACCTGCTGCGATGGTCCTTGGCGAGCGCCTTCTCCAGGCGCTGAACGGCGACATCTCGCTCGACCTCGCCACGACCTTCTCGTCCTATCCAAC
>JARICB010000262.1 GCA_029264225.1 Nocardioides sp.
GAAGTTCAACCTCTACCAGTCGCTGCACACGACGGTCATCGGTCCGCAGGGCAAGCCGGTGGAGTTGCAGATCCGCACCTTCGCGATGCACCGACGCGCAGAATACGGCGTCGCGGCCCACTGGAAGTACAAGGAGGGCACCAAGGCTGGCGTGGACACCGATCGCCCCGGCGACCGCGACGACATGACCTGGGTACAGCACCTGCTCGACTGGCAGAACGACGTGGAGGACCCGGGGGAGTTCCTCGAATCACTGCGCTTCGAGATGAACCGGGCTCAGGTCTACGTCTTCACCCCTCGCGGCGACGTCATCCCGCTGCCCGTCGAGGCGACGCCCGTGGATTTCGCCTACGCCGTGCATACCGAGGTCGGTCACCACACGATCGGTGCCCGGGTCAACGGTCGACTCGTGCCATTGGAGTCCTCTCTCGACAACGGCGACGTGGTCGAGGTCTTCACTTCGAAGGCGCCGAGTGCCGGGCCATCGCGTGACTGGCTGAACTTCGTGAAGTCGCCGCGGGCGCGCTCCAAGATTCGCCAGTGGTTCACCAAGGAGCGTCGCGAAGAGGCCATCGAGCGTGGGAAGAACCAGATCGCCCGGTTGATGCGCAAGGAGGGGCTGCCGCTCAAGCGGTTGATGACCCACGACTCGCTGACCCAGGCGGCCGAGCACTTCAACCATGCCGACGTGTCGGCGCTCTATGCCGCCGTCGGGGAGAGCAACCTCAGCGCCCAGGCCGTCGTGCGCCACGTGATCGACCTGCACGGAGGCAACGACGGAGCCGCGGAGGACCTCGCCGAGGCCGTCACCATCACGAAAAGACCACGGGCGGCAGCCGCCAGCACCGACTCCGGGGTGATCGTCAAGGGGGTCGAAGACCTGTGGGTCAAGCTCGCCAAGTGCTGCACCCCCGTGCCTGGCGACCCGATCCTCGGCTTCGTCACAAAGGGTGGCGGCGTCTCGGTGCACCGCAAGAACTGCACCAACGCCGCAAGCCTGCAGCGTCAGCCCGAACGGGTCATCGACGTGGAGTGGGCCCCGACCTCACAATCGACGTTCTTGGTCAACATCCAGGTCGAGGCCCTTGACCGGGCGCGGCTGCTCTCCGACATTACGATGGCGCTCTCCGATGCCCACGTGAACATCCTCAGCGCGACGCTCTCCACCACCCGCGACCGGGTGGCCAAGAGCCGCTTCACCTTCGAGATGGCCGAGGCCTCGCACCTCGACAACGTGCTCAACGTCGTGCGCGGCGTCGCCGGGGTCTTCGACGTCTACCGGGTCACCAACTAGCGGGTTCCCTCAGCTGTAGTCGGCCGATGCCTGCTTGGCCATGTCGAGGAACGCCTGCTTGTTGGCGAGCGACTCCTCGAGCTGCTTGACCCTGCGGTCGTCACCGGCGGCCCGAGCCTTCTCCAGCTTGGCCTGCTCGTCGACGATGCCGGCCTCGAGCTTGCCGACGATGTCGTCGGCACGCGCGGACTTCTCCGGGTCGGTGCGCTTCCACTGGTCGTCCTCGACCGCGCGGATGGCCTGCTCGACTGCGCGGATGCGAGCCTCGAGGTCCTTCATCCGATCGCGCGGCACCTTGCCTGCAGCATCCCACCGATCGGCAAGTTCGCGGAACGTCTTCTTGGCCGCATCCAGGTCGGTCACCGGCACCAGCTTCTCCGCCTCGAGGAGGATGGCCTCCTTGACCTCGGCGTTGGCCGCGAACTCGCGGTCCAGTTCGGCGTTGGCGGCGTCGCGGGCGCCGAAGAAGGCGTCCTGGGCGCTGCGGAAGCGCTTCCAGAGTTCGTCGTCGACGTCGCGGGCTGCGGCGCCGGCGGCCTTCCAGTCGCGCATCAGGTCGCGATACTTCCCAGCGGTGGGACCCCAGTCGGTCGAGGTGGCGAGTTCCTCGGCCTCCGTGGCCAGCCGCTCCTTGATCTCGCGTGCGCCGTCACGCTTCTCGTGCTCGACGGCGAAGTGGGCCTTGCGGCGGCGGGTGTAGGTGGTGCGGGCGCCGGAGAACCGTCGCCACAGCGTGTCGTCGGTGCTCTTGTCGAGGCGGGGGAGCGCCTTCCACTGATCGAGCAGGTCGCGCAGGCGGTTGGCGCCACCACGCCAGTCGTTGCCCTCGGCGAGCTTCTCGGCCTCGGCGACGAC
Organism: Nocardioides sp.; assembly: GCA_029264225.1. Lineage (GTDB taxonomy): Bacteria > Actinomycetota > Actinomycetes > Propionibacteriales > Nocardioidaceae > Nocardioides. Next base: position 2,150 of record JARICB010000262.1, read on the forward strand.
CTTCTCCTTGTCCACCTTGGACTCGGCAGCCCGCTGCGCCTTCTCGGCGCGGCGCGCCTCACGTTGGCTCGCGAGCACCGGTGCTGTCGCGTCCAGACGCGCGGCGAGCGCAGTCAGGTCGCCCACTGCGTTGGCGTTCACCACCTGCTCGCGCAACCCCTTCACGGAGGCCGAGGCCTCCTCCGGGCTCAGCTTCTCGGCAACGATGCGTTGTTCGAGAAGATGCACCTCGAAGGCCAGTGCGTCATACCTGTTGGTGAAGAACGCCAGTGCCTCCTCAGGGGTGCCCTCGGGGTACTGGCCGACGGAGCGTTCTCCATCGCCAGCCTTGACGTAGACGGTGCCGTCCTGGGCCACTCGGCCCCAGTCGGACTGCTTGTCGGCTCTCATGGTCGCCCATCGTAGTCACGAGGTACGTCGGTAGGCTGAGGGCCCGGATCAATTCCCGTTCCTACCCAACTT
>JARICB010000263.1 GCA_029264225.1 Nocardioides sp.
CAGTCGTTCCTGCCTACCCTCGGTCTGCGCCGCGAGAACATCGTGTTCATCTCCGGCATCGGCTGCTCATCGCGGTTCCCCTACTACCTCGACACCTACGGGATGCACTCGATCCACGGCCGCGCGCCGACGATCGCCACCGGCATCGCGACGGCTCGCGAAGACCTCTCGGTCTGGGTCGTCACCGGCGACGGTGACGCGCTCTCGATCGGTGGCAACCACCTGATCCACACGCTGCGCCGCAACGTCAACATGACGATCCTGCTGTTCAACAACCGGATCTACGGCCTGACCAAGGGGCAGTACTCCCCCACCTCGGAGGCCGGCAAGGTCACCAAGTCCACCCCGATGGGGTCAGTGGACCACCCGTTCAACCCGGTCTCGCTGGCGCTCGGCGCGGAAGCCACGTTCGTGGCCCGCACCATCGATTCGGATCGCAAGCACCTCACTACGGTGCTCGAGGCCGCCGCCGCGCACCGTGGCACGTCACTGGTGGAGATCTACCAGAACTGCCCGATCTTCAACGACGGCGCGTTCGATGCGATCAAGTCGCCCGACACCAAGGCGGATGCCATCATTCCGCTCGTCCACGGCGCGCAGATCCGTTTCGGCACCGTGGGCGAGGACGGTCGCGGCACCAAGGTGCTTGTCCGTAGTAGCCACCACGGCGGAGTCGAGGTGGCCCAAGCGGCAGACGTCGACGACGCCGACGTCCTGGTCCATGACGCGCACAGCGACGATCCGTCGATAGCGTTCGCGATCTCGCGGCTGACCGATTCGGGCTACCTCAACCAGTCGCCGATCGGCATCTTCCGTCAGGTCGAACGGCCGACCTACGACGACCAGGCGCGCGCGCAGATCGTCACCGCCCAGGGGCAGACCACCGACAGCCACACCGACCGACTGCGCGGGCTGATCAATGCCGGCGACACCTGGACCGTGGTCTGACCCAGGGTCACTTGAAGAACAGGGTCCAGGTCTGGCCCTTGGTGGTGCCGAAGCCCTGCGAGCCCTTCACCTTGATCCGCCACTTCCAGCGACCGTTGCGCGGGGCGAAGATCTTGGTCTTGTAGGTGCCGGCCTGGTTGGTCTTCACCTTCTTGACCGTCTTCCAGTTGCAGCCCTTGGCACAGGCCTTCTTCTGGAGTTGCACCTTCTTCTTGGCGAAAGGCAGCACCGTAATGCCGTCAGCCTGGAGCTCGGTCACGGTGCCCTTGAGCTTGAAGGCATTGAAGCTGACCTGGTGGTCAGCGGGATCCTGCTCGACGATCGTGCGCTTGGGCAGCGACTGTGCCGCCTGAGCCGGCTGGGCAGCAAAGGTGCCCATGCTCAGCAGAGCCGAGAGCACGGTGGCGGTGATGGCGCGGGAAGTCCGCATGTATTTCCCCTTCGGAACGGCTGGTCGAGTGCGTGGTGGGTCGGCTGACGCCAACGGGAGACCCCAAGAATCGTAGGTGATGACGCGGCTAGACTCACGTCGTGCCAGATACCCGCCGCGGAATACTCTTCGGGGCCGCGGCCTACGTGCTCTGGGGCAGTTTCCCGCTGTACTGGCCGCTGCTCGAGCCAGCAGGCGCCGTGGAGATCCTGGCGCACCGGATCGTCTGGTCAGCCCTGACGATGGCGGTCCTGATGGTCACTCTGCGACGTACGCCGGCAGTCTTGGCCGTGATCCGAGATCGACGCACGCTGACCATCCTGAGTGGCGCCGCAGTGCTCGTCTCCATCAACTGGACCACCTACATCTGGGGCGTCAACAACGAGCGGGTGGTGGAGGCCTCGCTGGGCTACTTCATCAACCCGCTCGTCACGGTGCTGCTGGGGGTCTTCGTGCTCGGGGAGCACCTACGACGCCTCCAGTGGTGTGCCATCGGACTGGCCAGCATCGCGGTCGTTGTGCTGACGCTCGACTATGGTCGGCCGCCGTGGGTAGCCCTCGTGCTCGCGTGCTCGTTCGGCAGTTACGGGCTCGCCAAGAAGAAGGCCGGCGTCGACGCGGTCGAGAGCCTCGCGGTCGAGACTGCCGTGCTCGCACCGATAGCGGCGGCCTATCTCGCCTTCCTGATGATCACCGGCGCCTCGAACTTTGCCAGCCACGGCACCCCGCACGCACTGCTGTTCACGACCACTGGCATCGTCACCGCCATCCCGCTGCTGCTCTTCGGTGCAGCTGCCATCCGGGTACCGCTCGTGACGCTCGGCCTGCTCCAGTACCTGGCGCCGATCATTCAGTTCGCCCTCGGCGTGCTGCTCTTCCACGAGGCGATGCCCGCGGGGCGCTGGGTCGGTTTCGGGCTCGTCTGGATTGCCCTGGCCATGCTCACGATCGAGACGCTCACCCACCGGCGCCGGCAGCTGCGGCTCGTGATCGAGGCATCGGCCGTCTAGCGACTACTCAGGTGGTGCGAGTCGCGACAAGGTCGGCGAACGACTCAAGGGCGCTGCGCACCGAGCCGGGCGCCAGGACGCGGAGCAGCGCCTTCGCCGTCTCCGCCTGAGCCAGGACGTAGGCGCGTGCCTGCTCCATGGCCGGGTGCTTGCGCAGCAGATCGAGCGCTTCGGCGTGCAGTGCGTCATCGGCGAGGTCGGCGTCGAGGAGTTCGAGCAGTCGCGCGTCGGCCGGATCGTTGGCGGCACGCGCCATCAGCACCGGCAGCGTCGCCACCCCTTCGCGCAGGTCCGTACCTGGCGTCTTGCCCGACTCCTGCGACTCCGACGCAATGTCGAGGATGTCGTCACTGAGCTGGAAGGCGGCCCCGACAATCTCGCCGTAGGCCCTGAGCGCCTCGATCACCTCGTCGGAGGCGCCGCCGAACAGTGCTCCGTAGCGGGCCGAGGTGGCGATCAGGGAGCCGGTCTTGCCGGCGACCACTTCGAGGTGGTGGGCCAGCGGGTCCTCGCCGGGACCCGGCTCGACGGTCTCGAGGATCTGGCCCTCGACGAGGCGGCTGAAGGTCTGCGCCTGGATGCGGACGGCGTCACGCCCGAGATCAGCGGTGAGCTCGGAGGATCGACCGAAGAGGAAGTCGCCGGTAAGGATGGCAACGTGGTTGTCCCAGCGGGCGTTGACCGTATCGGCGCCGCGGCGCAGTTCGGCCTCATCCATCACATCGTCGTGGTAGAGCGAGGCGACGTGAGTCAGTTCGACGACGCAGGCTGCGCGCAGCACTTCGTCGCTCTCCGGCGTCGGGCCTACTTCTGCCGCCAGCAGCACGAGCAGCGGCCGGAACCGCTTCCCCCCGGCCGCCATCAGGTGCGTAGCCGCCCGAGTGACGTATTCGGTGCGGCTCTCGCAGTAGCCCACGAGCATGTCCTCGACCCGGGCCAACCGTCGGCTGAGCCGCTCGGCAAGCTCCGGGTCATCGACAGGAAGCGCCAACGTGGAGGC
>JARICB010000264.1 GCA_029264225.1 Nocardioides sp.
CCGGATCTTCTCGTCCCAGTCGAGGGTCATGAAACGCCACGTCGGGTCGACCAACGGGTTGACGACGGTCAGGTCGAGCCGGTGCCGATCGGCGATCTCACCCCAGTAGGCGACGCTGGCCCCACCCAGCGGGTCGGCGCCGATCCGCAGCCCGGCCTCGCGGACCCGGTCGAGGTCGAGCACCGAAGGCAGGTCATCGATGTAGGTGCCCATGAAGTCGTAGGCCCCGGCGACAGCCCTGGCGCGGGCGAAGGGCACCCGTCGTACGCCGTCGAGGCCAGCAGCGATCAGCGCGTTGGCGCGCGCCGCGATCACGCTGGTGGCATCGGAATCTGCGGGCCCGCCGTGCGGCGGGTTGTACTTGAAGCCGCCGTCGGAGGGCGGGTTGTGCGAGGGGGTGATGACGATCCCGTCGGCAAGACCGGGCCCGCTCGAGCGGCCTGCGTTGGCTCGGATGATCGCGTGCGAGACCGCCGGGGTGGGCGTGTAGCCGTCGCGGTCATCGACCAGCACCGTCACGTCGTTGGCGACCAGCACCTCCAGTGCGGTCGCCCACGCGGGCTCGGAGAGCGCATGGGTGTCGCGGCCCATGAACAAGGCTCCGTCGTAACCCTGCTCTCGCCGGTAGTCGCAGATGGCCTGCGTGATCGCCGCGATGTGGGCCTCGTTGAACGACGTCTTGAGGCTGGAGCCGCGGTGTCCGCTCGTACCGAACGCGACCTGCTGGTCGACGTTCTCGGGGTCCGGCTTGCCGGTGTAGTAGGTGGTGAGCAGATGCGGTACGTCGACCAGGTCGTCGGGGAGGGCCAGGGTGCCGGCGCGGGACGTGTGTTCTGCGGGAGCCATGGGGTCATCCTCTCGTTTCACCAGGGCGGCGTCGAGACACGGTCGGCCTCGCCCTCGTAGACGCGCGGACATTGGTCGCCCCAGAGGTGGCGCCTGAGCGTGGCGAGCGGGCCGGCTCCCGACCATTGTCCGCGCGTCTACGTGCCCTGTGGATGAGCCGAGCGGGGCGTGGCCGATCTCCAGCAGGGTGAACCCTATGGATGTGGTCACGATGATCGAGCGCGCGGGTGGGCTCTCCACCCGGGCCGCACTCGTCGCCGCGACCAGCCGTCAGGAGGTCGACCGGGCGCTCCGCGAGGGGGCCGTGATCCGCACCGGGCAGGGCCGCTATGCCCTGCCGGGCGTGAGCGAGGCAGCCCGCACCGCGCACGGCATGAACGCGATCCTCAGCCTCACCAGCGCCGCGCTCACCCACGGCTGGGAGGTCAAGACCCCTCCACAGAAACCCCACGTCCTGTTCCCGCGCAAGCGCAACATCCCACCGCTGTGGCGAGACCGAGTGATCGTGCACCGTGGCGACCTGACCATCGATGAGATCACGATGGGCGCCACCAATCGGGAACTGACGCTCACCCAGTGTCTGCGCCTACTTCCCTACGACGAGGCGCTGGTCGTTGCCGACGCAGCACTGCGGCACGGCGAGGAGGCAGCACTGCGCCGGGCGGTCGCGTCGGTGCACGGGCGCGGAGAAACCAAGGCGCAGCGAGTCGGTGCCGCCGCGCGAGGTGAATCGGCCAACGTCTTCGAATCCGTCACCCGTGCCATCTGCCACACCGTTCCCGGCCTTCACGTGGAACCCCAGGTGGTCATCTCGAGCTCGACGTGCTGGGCGCGTCCCGATCTCGTCGACCTGGAGCGGAGGATCGTGATCGAGTGCGACTCCTTCGAGTTCCACGCCAGCCGCGAGGGGTTCCGCAAGGATGTGCGGCGCTACACGCTGCTGGTGGCCGACGGCTGGGTGGTGCTGCGTTTCACCTGGGAGGACGTGATGTTCCGGCCGGCATGGGTCCGCGCACTACTGCTCCGGGTCGTGGGCGCAGACGCGCGGACATTGGTCCACGGTGCCTGGCCCTTCACCGCCTGGGGCGACGGCCAGGCCCCGACCAATGTCCGCGTGTCTACGCAGGGGACGCGGGTCAGCTGAGTTCGAGACCCGGGTAGAGCGGGTGCTTGTCCAGCAGCTCGTCGGCAGCGGCCTGGACCCGGCCGGCGACACCGTCGGCGACGACGTAGGACGCCTTGCTGGGCCCGCCCGCCTTGGTGGTGCCGGGCTGGGTGTTGGTCAGCACCTCGAGGATCAGCTCCGAGACCCGGTCGAACTCGTCGTGGCCGAAGCCGCGGGTGGTCAGCGCCGGGGTGCCGAGACGGATACCGGAGGTGTACCAGGCACCGTTGGGGTCGCCCGGGATCGAGTTGCGGTTGGTCACGACACCGGCGTCGAGCAGCGCCGACTCGGCCTGCCGACCGGTCAGCCCGAAGCCCGAGACATCGAGCAGGACGATGTGGTTGTCGGTGCCACCGGTCACCAGTCGGGCATCGCGCTTGAGGAACCCGTCGGCCAGCGACTTGGCGTTGTCGGCGACCGCTTGTGCGTAGGTCTGGAACGAGGGCTGGCGAGCCTCGGCCAGGGCCACGGCCTTGGCCGCCATGACGTGGGAGAGCGGGCCGCCGAGCACCATCGGGCAGCCGCGGTCGACGTCGGCCGCGAACTCCTCCTGGGCCAACACCATGCCGCCGCGTGGTCCACGCAGTGACTTGTGGGTGGTGGTCGTGGTGATGTGGGCGTAGGGGATGGGGTCCTCTTCGCCGGTGAAGACCTTGCCGGCCACCAGGCCGGCGAAGTGAGCCATGTCGACCATCAGCACGGCGCCGACCTCGTCGGCGATCTCGCGCATCTTGGCGAAGTTCACCCGGCGGGGGTACGCCGAATAGCCGGCCACCAGGACGAGCGGCTTGAACTCGCGTGCCTTGGCGGCAACGGCGGCGTAGTCGAGCAGACCCGTCTCGGGGTCGGTGCCGTACTGCTGCTGGTGGAACATCTTGCCGCTGATGTTGGGCCGGAATCCGTGCGTGAGGTGCCCACCGGCGTCGAGTGACATGCCGAGCAGGCGCTGGTTGCCGAACTCGTGGCGCAGCGTCTCCCAGTCGGCCTCGGTGAGGTCATTGACGTTCTTGGCCTGCATCTTCTTCAGGTACGGCGTCTCGACGCGGTTGGCCAGGATCGACCAGAAGGCGACCAGGTTGGCGTCGATCCCCGAGTGCGGCTGTACGTAGGCGTAGGGCGCTCCGAACAGTTCGCGGGCGTGCTCGGCGGCCAGCGACTCGACGGTGTCGACGTTCTGGCAGGCGGCGTAGAACCGGTGACCCACCGTGCCCTCGGCGTACTTGTCGCTGAACCAGGTGCCCATGGTCAACAGGACGGCCGGAGACGCGTAGTTCTCCGAAGCGATCAGCTTGAGCGATCCTCGCTGGTCGGTCAGTTCCTGTCGCGTCGCTTCGGCGATCCTCGGCTCGACCGAGCCGATCACCTCGAGGGCCTGCCGGTACACGCTGCTGAGCAAGGAGTCGGTCATAGGGCCAAGACTAGAGCCCGTCGAGCATTGAGCGGACACGACGTCCACGTCGGGTTAGCCTGCGCACACCGACGAAGGGTGGTGACATGCGAAGGCGTGTCTGGGCGGTCCTGATGACCGCACTCCTGTCTCTGGCGCGCTGGCGCCGTGGGGAAATCCGATTGCCGCCCAGGCTGCGGGCAGCCCGACATTGAAGGTCGCCGGCACGGCAACCATCTATCCGGCATTCGACCCTGAGATCTTGCGCTACGGCGTGCACCCCGCCAGCGACGGCTCCCTGGGCCTGGCGGTCACGGGCGCCAGCGCCGTGTGGTTCAACGGGGTCCCCGACCCCGACGCACACACCACCTTGTCCTTACTCACAGCAGGCGCGGAGGTCTCGGTCTTCATCGAGCACAACGGCACGCGACGTGCCTACGCGCTCTACGTGCTGCCCACCGGTTTTCCGACTCTGGCGGCAAGCGCAACCGGGGCCGACCTACAACCGGGGAACGTGGCGTTGACGCTCAGCCGCTACGACAACGTGTCGCCGCTGTTCGAGGCGATCGTGGACCGGCACGGCGTGCCGGTCTATACCCGCCCCCACCGCGAACGCGTGCTGGACCTGAAGATGGCCGCCAACGGCCGGTTCACGGTGCACCGACCCACGACCACCCCGGGAAGAACCGGTGGCGCCCTGGTTGAACTCGATGACCAGTTCCGCGAACTGCGCCGGATCGAGACGACCGGTCTCCGCAACACCGACGACCACGACTCGCTCCTACTTCCTGACGGGTCACGCTGGTTGACGGCCTACGAAGAGAACTCCGTGACGAACAAGATAGACTCGCTCATCCAGCATGTGGCAAGCAAGGCACGGTGGACTTCCAGTGGTCGAGCGCGCCGCACCTCAGCGAGACGCTCTCGCCGGCCGATCCCGACTACGCCCACATCAACTCCATCGCCATCCAGCCCAATGGCGACGTTCTGGCCTCCTTCCGGCACCTGAGTTCGGTCTTCCTGATCGCCAGCAAGCCCCACGACGGCCATCTGCCGGGTGATGTCATCTGGAAACTAGGGGGCCGCGACAGCGACTTCACCTTCCCACCCGGCGACGGTGGGCCCTGCGCCCAGCACTCCGCATCGGTGCTCCCGAACGGCAACGTGCTGCTCTTTGACAACGGCTCCTTCCACTTCGGCAACCTCTGCATCGACCCATCTGCCCCGCAATCACCGCCCATCCAGCGCAATTCAACGAGAGTCGTCGAGTTTGCGCTGGATACCGCAGCCCACACCGCGGAGGTGGTCCGCACCTACGGGCCACTCGACCGGTATTCGTGGTTCATGGGCTCAGTCGCCAGGCTCGCGAACGGCAACACGCTGATCGGCTGGTCTGCCGACACCCGTGCCATCTCCACCGAAAGCGATCTCACCGGCGCAACGATCTGGACGCTCGCAGACACCGGGAGGAACCAGGACGGCAGCCTCGGCGCGGCCTACTTCAGCTATCGGGCGACTCTGGTGCCAGCGCGCGACGGATTCGACCCGGAGATCGAACTCGAGGCCCCGGCCGACGGTGCGGTGCTTACCCAGGGCGCATCGGCGCCGATCCACTTCGCGTGCACCGACCGGGGCGGCTCGACGCTTCAGACCTGCGAAGGTCCGGCGGGCCGCCATCTCGACACCTCGACCGTCGGCACTCACACCTGGTCGGTCGCGGCACGGGACGGCGCCGGTCGGGCGAGTCACGTGACCCGCTCCTACACGGTGGTCACCGGCCCCACTGGGCCGACAGCGTCCCCACCCCCCGCGACCACGCCCCCAACCCCCGCTCCCCCAGCAACCACTCCCTCTGGGAGCGCCGGCGGCCCTGATCTCGCGCTGCGAGTTCTCCCTCGCGGCCGCTGGGTCGGCGCCAACGAGTCGACGCCACGTCGCCAGCGGGCCCGCACCACAATGCCGGCACCAGGTGACGTCCGCACGGCTCGGTTGCGGGTCACCAATACCGACATCAACGCCACTCGGGTGCGGCTCCGGGCACCTCGCACGCTCGGTCGCGGCGCCATCGACATTTCCTACACCTCGGGCGGAGTGACCTACACGGACACATCGGATGGGCGTGGTTGGCGGACCCCCGTGCTCGCCCCCGGTGCGAGTTGGCAGGTGAACGTCCGCGTCACTGCGCGTCGCAGGCCTGCACGATTCGCCACGAAACTGAAGATTCGGGCGAGTGCCAGAGGCTGGCAGGACCGGGTGGATCTCGTGCTCCGGCGCCACTGACAGTGACACGGAATGTGACGTAGGTCGCAGTCGTACCCTCGCCCCCGCCTAGCGACACCTTGGTCGTCTCATTCTGCGGACAACCGTCTCACTCTGCAAGATTGGAGGTTGTGGACCCGGTGTCCGAACGTTGAGACTCCTTGACATGAGTCTCGCTGCCACCCATGCGCACCTTGTGGTCCGACGCCACGTGGACCTGATGCGTACGGGCAGCATGACCTGTTGGCCTCGCTGATTTCGCCGTCCATCCCCA